>DQAM01000423.1 GCA_003523545.1 Dysgonomonas sp. | reverse complement strand
ACCATTCCTTTGTATTTCCAGTCATCGCGAAGTACTGTTGTGAGCAATTCTACATTTTCAGAAGCTGCCGTGCCATTTATTTTATTGTAGGAAGACATTACAGTCCATGGTTGAGATTCTTCTATAGCAATTTCGAATCCTTTCAGGTATATCTCGCGCAAAGCGCGTTGGCTGACCTTTGTGTCCAGCCCCTTTCTTTCTGTTTCTGAATTGTTGGCGGCAAAATGCTTGACAGAAGTCCCGACACCGTTGGATTGTACTCCGCGTACCATGGCTGCTGTCATCTTTCCCGATATAAGCGGGTCTTCTGAATAATATTCAAAATTTCGCCCACCCAGCGGATGCCGGTGGATGTTTAAAGCGGGAGCGAGTAATACATCCACTCCATATTCACGTACCTCGTTTCCAACAGATTTTCCGGCTTCTTCTACCAATTCGGTATTCCAAGACGAAGCTAAAGCAGTTTCTATCGGATAGGCTGTGCAGTAATACGTATTCGAGTCACCTTCTCTTACAGGTGATATTCTCAGCCCGGCAGGACCATCCGCAAAAACAATAGCAGGTATTCCCAACCGTTCGATGGCGATTGTTGTCCCGGCAGCTCCGGGCACAATTTTCTTCGTTTCTCCTACTACCGGGGCTTCACGCTCTGAGTCGCCTCCTGCATTATCCGTTCCCGAACCTACTACTAATAGAGCTTTTTCTTCGAGCGTCATAGCTGCTATAACATCCTCAATAGGGTCTTCCCCCAATTGGGGCGCCTTTTTGCATTGTGTAAAAGATACTCCCATAGCTAATAGCAATAGCATATAATAATTTTTTCTCATAACCTATTATAATTTTTTATTTAAGAATCTCTATTGTATATGATGTCACAAAATCTTCAGATGCAGATACAGTCTGTGTCCATTTTCGCCGGTATATCTCTCCTTCAAAGTTTTCTTCATCACCTTTTCCCCACCAGGGTTCGATGCAGATGAAGGGGGCATTTTTTTTAGACAATGACCATATAGCAAAAACCAGCATATCAAATTCGAGACTAATATAATCCTCTTTATTCTTATCCAGAATGGTTAGTTTTCTTGCCTGATAATTCTCAAAGATTAAAGCATCATCTTTAAATAATTCTTGCGATACCGGAAGGAGAGCGTCTTCATTTAAAAGCAAAGAATTCGAAGTAGGATGCTGCAAAAAAAATCCATTTTTCTCTTTGACAATATAGGATATAGTATCATGTATGGTTTCAAACTTCAAATAAGCATTATGTTTACTATCCGGATCGAAATCAGTATATCGGAATCCCGGATGCCCTCCTATCTGAAAAGGCATGGATAGGGAACTATTATTTCTGACATTCCAGACAACTTTCAACCTCTTCCCATCCAATATATAACCTATCAGAAGCTCAAAGTGAAATGGATATTGCACGAATGTATGTTCATCGCTCACTAATTTAAACCACGCCTCATAATTTTTTTTCACAACTAGGTCGAATGTACAATCTTTTGCAAAACCGTGAGTATCCATCATATATCGTTTTCCCTCTAAAGTGTAACCATTATTCCATAAACGACCTACAAAAGGGAAAAGGATAGGCGAGCGACGCTTCCAATAGGCTTCTTCGCCCTGCCACAGATATTCCTGCCCGGATGTCAGAGATACGATATTTTGTAATTCTGCTCCGTGTGTATGTGTGTTTACTGACAACTCTTTATTGCTAATATTGACAACGGTGCTTTGGCATTCATTTGTTTTTTTGTCCTCAGCCTTTATGCTTAGTACTAACAGTAAAAATACGGAGCAGATAATGCCTTTTATTTTCATAAAACATCTACTAAAGAAGAGTTCATAATATTGGCCGGAGGACGTTCTTCCTTTAGTTCGTTTTTCATGAATTCCATATAAGATGCTACATGATCGAAGAATTTATAATAACCTTCGCACAAATAATTCAATCCGTCTTCTCCCGTGCTTGTGGTGCATATCCTGTTTTTCGGACACTCGCCGTTGCAGGCAAACAAATATTTACAGGTCTGGCACTGAGTGGGGAGTGAGTCGAATTTGTCTGTACCAAACTTCAACTGTTTTGGCGAATACATCATTTCGGTAAGTGTCTGATTTTTTATATTTCCCAGCTTATATTCAGGATATACAAAATGATCGCAGCTATAAACATCTCCGTTGAATTCCATGACTCCTGCATGTCCGCAGGTTTTGGCGAGTGTGCATACTCCCGGCTTTTGTCCTACCCAGTTTGCAAGGGTCGAATCGAAATACTGAATATAGAATTGACCGACATCTTTTTTTACCCATTCGTCGAAAATTGCAATCAGGAAATCTCCCCACTTGACGGCAGGTACGCTCCATGGAGCCAATTCGCCGTCGATGGTTTCCACGATTGGGGCGAATTGTATGTAACGGCAATCTATTTCTTTGAAGAAATTATAAAACTCAAGCGGGTAATCGACGTTGTAATCGTTGACTACCCCCATAACGTTAAATTCTACTCCATGTTTTTTTAAAAGAGAGATACCTTTCATCACATTATAAAAGGATGGACGGTTGTCTTTTGATTTCCGGTATTTGTCGTGACAATGCTGAGGCCCGTCGATAGAAATACCTATCAGGAAATTGTTTTCTTTAAAGAACCTGCACCAGTCATCAGTCAATAGCGTACCATTTGTCTGCAAACAATTATCTATTTGCCTGCCGTAAGCGTATTTTTGTTGCAGCTTTAAGGCTTTCTGGTAAAATGATATGGGCCGCATCAATGTTTCGCCACCATGCCATGTGAAAAGTATTTGCCGCATGGTCTGAGAGTTCATATATTGTTCGATGAATTGTTCTAATATATGGTCCGGCATGATGTAGTTATTTGAATCCGGATATAAATCTTTTTTTTCCAGATAATAACAATATTTACATCTGAGATTGCAGGCCGCGCCTATGGGTTTAAGCATAACATAGAGCGGACGGGAGAAAGGAGTGGCGAAATTATTCATGGCGGTGAGTTATTTTAGTGAAATGGATATTACATCGCTTTCTTTCCATCCATACCTGACCGCTTTTATTTTTACCTCGGTTGCCGATACGGGTGGTAGAAAACTTCCATTATATATTTCCCAGTTTTTTCCATCAAAACTGTAACCGATGGAGGCGTCCTGTGTCCTGTTAGAAATATATATCTTATTATTTATATCATCCTGAACGGCCACGGGTGGTAATGTGATACGTGTGTTTCCGTTTTCATCTTTCAGGTCTTTTACCATTTGGGCTTCAGGAACAATGTTCATGTCGTTTCCTGTATTCCTCCACCTGTCCAGTTCGGTGCGAAAAGTTTCCAAAACTGTAGAATAAGCGGCATCTGATGCAATATTATTCAACTGATAAGGGTCTTTTTCCAAATCGTACAGTTCTTCTTTCGGGTTGTTTTCAAACCATTTGTTCTGATTTTTATTGAGTGTTCCTTCTTTATAGGCTTTGTTGAGGGCTTTATTGGTCTCGCCCATGTCTCTATATGCTACTGTGGCGCCGTTGGGTGTATCGTCAAGATTCCGGATATACTGGTAATTATTGCCGAGCACAAAATAGGAACGCATGTATGGGGCCCTGTCTATACGTCCTCTTACAGCATATACATAATCTCTTTTCTCCGGAAAATCTTTTGACAAATCTATACCTGTCATATATGCCGGAGGTTCGATACCGGCAAAACCTAAGATAGTGGTTGCAAGGTCTTCGAATGAGATTAGCCTGTCATCTACAGTTCCTTCTTTGCCGAACCATGAGGGACGATATTTTTCAGGAATGCGTATAATCATCGGAACTCTTGTTCCCGAATCATATCCATCGCGTTTATGCCTTGGCAGGCAATCGCCGTGATCGGTAGAAACAATAAGAATTGTATTATCCCATAATCCGTCTTCTTTCAGGTTTTTGATGACATCTCCTACCTGCATATCAACAATCTGGATATTGTCGTAGAAACGAGCTACTTCTTTACGCGTTTCAGGGGTGTCTACCCAGTAAGGATCGAGTATGACGGATTTAGGATCAGTAGGAATAAAATTATAGCGGCTGCGTATATCTTCTTTTCCTTTTACGGATGCATGCATATTCTCGGGGGTGTTTTCGTAGGTAAACAAGCCCGATTCATGGGTAATCTGAGGATTGTAATTGATAAAGAACGGCTTATTCTTCGTATTCAGATTTCTCCAAACCGGCTGCAACAACTGATCTTCAATATTTCTGGCATTTCCTGTTGCAGACCATAACGAAAAAGGTCCCGGGTCGATAGGCCCGTCGCAGAATTGATAGTCGAACTTCACGTCGGCATAGGTAAAGTATCCGTTTTTCCTGAGTATCTCCGGATATCCTTTGACATGTGCCGGGGGAACACCCATATATGGGTGTTCGAAAAATCCTTTGGTACGCATGTGTTGCAGTCCGGTAAAGTTCTGCATGACACCTGTAATCAGTCCGGCTCTCGATGGTGAGCTTACTCCTGCCATTGTATATACGTGGGTGAAGCGCACGCCTTCGTGGGCCAGTTTGTCTATATGTGGAGTATTTGCTACTTCGTCTCCAAAGCAACCGAATCTGGGTCCGAGATCTTCCGCCAGTACCAGAATGATGTTAGGTATATCTTTCTGAACAGGTTGATCGTGCTGTGCTTTTAGGGAGCCAGTCGCTAGCAGCGAGGCTCCCAATAGTGTACAATATAAAGGGTCTGTTTTCATACCGGATCTTTTTTATTTTGTATAGCTTGCACGCAGCATCTTTTGGAGTTTTTCCTGATCCTTTTTGTATTTCTTGTTGTTGGCGAAATTGGTAAACTCATTTGGGTCTGCCGCATAATCATACAATTCTATACCTTCACGTCCTTCGTCCCATTCGGTATAACGCAGGTTGCCATAGCGTACAGTACGTCCGAAAAACGTTTTCTTATGGTCGGAGTCGTTGATTTTTTTTACTCGTTGTACCTGTGTAAACGCCGGACGGTCCCAATGGATGGCGGCATCTTCCAGAATTGGTTTTAAATTTACGCCTTGCACATTGGCAGGTGTTTGAATTCCACAAGCTTCGGCGATAGTGGGGTATATATCTACAAATTCTACATGGTTATCCGTTTCTTGTCCATTGGCTTTCATACCCGGAATGGCAATAAGCAATGGAGTGCGTGTTACCTGATCGAAAAGGCTTTGTTTCATCCATTGTCCGTGATGACCTGTGTTATAGCCATGGTCACTCCAAAATACAATTATTGTATTATCCTCCAGACCTAACTCTTTCACCCCATCTAGAATTGTTCCAACCTGTGCGTCCATAAATGTAATAGAGGCATAATAAGATTGTAAAACTTCTTTTTGTTGTTGCTCAGTGAGGCCCCAGTTTAGAGGGTTGGTGAATTTTGCTGCTTCCGGCTTATTATCCCAATCATCATCTCTTTGTTCCGGTAATTGGATTTTATCAAGCGGATACATATCGAAATATTTTTGAGGGGCAATATAGGGGCAATGAGGGCGATAGAATCCCGCCGCAATGAAGAAAGGTTGATTTTTGCGGGATTTGACTGCGTCTCTCATCAATTTCACCGTGACATTGGCTACCATACCGTCTGTCAGCTCAGCGTCGGTAGCATCCATTGCCATAAACGAAAGTGTACTTCCTAACACTTTACGTTCGGGAGTATGGTTTGTTACCAGGTGTTCTTCTGTTTTATCTCTACCGATTGGATTGTATTTTTGCATCCATGATTGAGGGTCATCATGTCCGTCACGTCCTATATCGCCCGGAACTCCGGCATGGAATATTTTTCCTACGCGGGCAGTGTAATAGCCATTATTCTTGAAGAGTTCGGGTAATGTCTGAGCATCGGGATTGTCATCGCGGAAAGACGCTGTAAGGTTAAATACATTGGTCTGGTCGGGTCTCATCCCTGTTAATATGGATGCCCTGCTTGGTCCCGAAAGCGGAAACTGATTGTGTGCATAGTTGAAAACAACTCCGCGTTCAGCCAAACGGTCGAGATTGGGAGTGCTGACCATTTCATTGTTGAACGTGTGCATTGTATTGGCGAGGTCGTCCGAGGCTATGAATATGACATTGTATTTTTTTGCCTGTTCAGTTCCTGATTGTCCCATCGCTGAACCGGTGCAGGCAAGGGCGGATAAAGCCAGTATAGTATTCTTTTTTATATTATTTGTTTTCATAATTTTCTTATGTCTATTTGTAATTATTCAATATAGTATCCAGATCATCGGGTTTACTGGTATCCCTTAATGGATATTCGCGCAGGATAGCCATTGGCACAGGAGTGTCACCAAACTTCCATACAGGAATTCTGAGGAATTCTTTGTTCAGTTTTTCTCTTGATTTTTCGGCTTCTGCCGAGCCTTTGCCCGGTTCAATAGCATTTAATTCATCTGGGTCGGCTACTGTGTCAAAGAATCTTCCGTCTGAATACAGCTTGTAGCGTTTGTCTCTAAAGAATTGCGCGGCCCATTTGTTTACTACGGCTTGTTTTACATGTACCGGATCGTAGTGGCAGAATACCCATTCACGAGGATTTCCTTTTTCTCCTTTAAGCTGCGGCAAGAAACTTACACCATCGGTATTCCATGCTTCCGGAACTTTTATCGCCATAGCATCGGCCATGGTAGGTAAGAAATCCGTAAAGTCGACCATATCATCAGATACATGGTTCTGATATTTATATTTTCCCCAATTCATGATAAGGGGAACACGGACTCCTGTATCTTTGGTCATACCTTTCCCTCCTTTCACAATGCTGCCATCTTTCATTGGGACTTCAATGTAACGCGCTGTTCCGTTATCTCCTACAAATATGACAATGGTGTTGTCTGTGAGTTTTAACTGATCTAATTTTGCTAAAATTCTACCTACAATTTTATCTGTGTATTCCACCATCTTGGGGAAATTACTATTATCTGCAACTTCTCTTTTTTCCTCTTCCTCCGTCCAGCTCTCGGTATCGGGCGTAGGGTAAAACGGATCATGTGTCAGAACCATAGGATAGTATGCAAAGAACGGCTTGTTTTGATTTTCTTCTACAAATTGAAGAAGGTAGTCTGCAAATATATCCGGACCGTATTCATCCTGACTATAGAGTTTTATATTTCCATCCTGTTCGATTAATGGTCCTGCATAACGTTCTTTTACTTTTTTCTTGTAATTGAGATTCCATAGGCAATAGCGGTCGAAACCGAAGTGTTTGGGAAGGTCTTTATTCATTCCTAATTGCCACTTTCCGGCTATCATCGTTGTATATCCGGCATCTTTAGCGAGGTTGGCGAATGTCTTCTCGGTTTGGTTGAGGAATTCAAATTTCGAATAATTCTTGTTATTGTATTTTCCTGTCATCAATTGTACACGCGAAGGGGTACTAAGCGGCTGTGAAAATCCATTATTAAATTTAATTCCCACTTCGGCCAGTCTATCCAAATTGGGTGTGTTATAAGTGCTGCCATAGGTTCCGATACATTCGCGTCCCATATCATCAGCCAATATCAATATGATATTGGGCCGGTTGTCCGTTCTTTTTTCTTTTGTTACATTTTGCGATGCAACGGTGGTAGCCGGTGCTAATGCCAGGCATCCACCCAAAACGTAATTAATTGCACTATTTTTCATGATAATTATTCTTTGTTAGAATCTTATATTAGTTTTGAATTCGATGGTGAAAGGACGGATGTATGTACCAGTGAGTGGTTTATCATAATATTCCGAGCCATCTACTATGGTGTTGCTACCGGCAATGTTACCTTGTGCTCCACTTTGATTGAGTAGGTTGACAGCATTCAGGCTAAAGTTGATATGCTTATTGTATCTGTAATCAAATCCTGCGAATGTTTCCCAACGCCCTGCAAATGTAAGCGAATTAGGATAGTTAGCGTATTCTTTACTAAAATAACGTGCGCTTGCCCATACCTTAAACTTACTCCACGAATAACTGGGATCAATTTCTATAATCGTTTTGGATACGCTGCGTACTATCTTGCCGTTATAGTCGTATTCTTCTCCGTATGCATCAAATTTGAATTTATCGTATTTCGGATTTTGTAGAGTAAGTAATAGATGCAGATTGAAGCCTTTGAATGGTTTCAGAATAACATCAGTAGTCCAGCCTAGTGTCTTTACATCGTAATTAACTGTCTTTTTCATCGATTGCCCTGCTGCTGTATTGAAGTTTCCATTCAACCGGTTGTTCGTTTTTTGGATCTGGCTTACCCGTGACACTAAACTGATGAATTTATTATTGTAATAGGCTCCTAATGCAAAATAAGGCACTTTGCTTGTTTTTAGCTGTGGGTCGTCAGCTCCGGCGTAAGCGCTGAGATTTCCTGAAACTTCGAAATAGTGGGCATCGGCTGTGATTCCCCAATTTCTAGCGACTTTGTAAGTTAGCGTGGCGCTGAGGTTTTTGTTCAGCCAATCGTGTTTCGCTTTATCCGTTTGTCCGGAAAGCCAGGTTTTATCGGGAGAAGCGTCTCTTTGTTCTTGT
>DQAM01000415.1 GCA_003523545.1 Dysgonomonas sp. | reverse complement strand
TGGAATTGGTAGACACGCTACTTTGAGGGGGTAGTGCCGGTTACGGTGTGCAGGTTCAAATCCTGTCGTGCGCACAAAGGGTTTCGAGAAATCGAAGCCTTTTTTATTTTATGTTGGTATCAATTTTGCAATAAAAAAGATTACAAATTTCTTAATTTTGCATAGTAAAAACTATAAGTTCCATCTAAAAATAATATTTATGAAAAAAATAATATCAATTCTTTGTTTGTTCTCAGTTATACTCTGTTTTATTTCTTGCGACAACGACGAACCTGATTATACAGATTATTTAGACAACAGGCTTGTAGAAGGAACATGGCTGAGTCAATTCGGTAAAAGAGATTCATTGGTATATAAGTTTAAAAATGATAAATTAATCACCGAATTTTATGCCTACATTAATGGAATGAATGAATTGAAATTCGAAGGTGAAGAAGATTTAGGCAACTATTTACTGACAGATTCACAGATTATTGTACCACAGCGAAAAGATCTGAATATGCTTTATAAAATACCGGAAAATAACAAAGATTCCCTTTATATACAGACAAATAACGGCTATTGGTACGGGTTTAAAAAAATTAAAGATTAGTCTTTTAAATATTTGAGGTGAACGATAAAAAGATTACACAAAAGCTGTATGAATCACTTATACTGCTTTTTACATTCTGTTTCTAGCTCTCCAGAAGTTTATATATAAACGAAAATTTCCGACCTCAATAGTCCGGAACTTTTCGTTTTTTAGTCATTTGCTAATCGACTTTATTATAGATTTCCTGGTAAGTCGGATAATCGATTATTAATTGATTGTTTTCTATTCTATACGGTCTTTTATATTTAAAGTCCCAATATACTGTTACAAAGCTATTATCGTTGTAAGTATAATCCATATCTTTATAATGATATTGAATATTGGTTGGATTACTCTCTTCAATAAGATATTCTGAAGCTTTTTCATTACTAAAGGCCAAATAGTAGTATACCATATTTTCCCCCACAGTAGATACCATTTCCCATTTACCAATCAGAGGATTATCTGTTTCTTCACATCTGACATATACTTCCTGATAAAGAGGACTTTCAATAATAAGCTGATTACCATCCATACGATAAGGCCTTTCATAAGTTCCGAATTCACCTGTTACGCTGAAGTGCGTATCGGTATACGAATAGCTTTCATTTACATAATTAATTTCGATAAGTTCAGGATTGATATCACTATCTCCATTATTTCTGACAGAATATTCAGAGGCCAGACATTCAGTAAACACCAAGTAGAAATCAGATGTAGTAGTTCCCACCTCCGAAGTGTGCTTCCATTTGCCTGCCAACGGATTATAGAGACTTCTTAATGAAGCACCATTATCCTGAATATTTACCAAGTCCTCATTGGAACAAGCGCTAAACATTAAACCCGTAAGGATAAAGACGATTAAAAATTTAAACTTGGATAATTTTTTCATAGATGCATTGTTTAAAGGTTAATATAAAATTAGTTATCTATAACATGTTACATCTATTATAACACCTATATCCAATTTTTGTTTTAGTTTTTATTATATTTTTTATAAAAAATTTGTTTATATGTATAAAAAACAGCATTCATAGTGAGTTTAAAAAAGATGGTGTCCCAAAAGTATTTTCCACTATCCATTTGTCATGTTGAACGGAGTGAATTAAAAATCGAGGAGCGGAGGCGACTCAAACATCTCATTTTTCAGAGATAGAGATCCTTCGTTACTCCCAGAAACAACGTTCGAGGAGCGGAGGCGACTCAATGACAAAGAGGATAATACTTTGATAGTATAGTTTGACTTTTGGGACAGCCTCTTTAATATTTACAAAGACATTAAAAATTTGCTATACCCGTGTATGTTACAACACTTTTTGCTGGTACAGTTATATTAAATCCATTTGGTATATCAGATTTTAAAGAAATAGAGCTCCATGTTTTATCGGAATCTGTCACATAACCGGATATCGTATTATTTATATCCACACCCTGCACTTGAATGTTGCTTCTTATTTCGTTCCCGGCAGGGTTGATCACTACTATTGTAAAATCCTTTCCATTTTTATATGCAGTAACAAGAAGATTATCTGCCTGATAATCCACTGCAATACGCCTGCTTCCGACAGAAATATAGCGTGTAAAATTACCGAATGTCTCATATCGTTTTGTTTGAGTATATCCTTTTCTATCTTTATCTAAAACTATAAGACTCTCATTATTACCGGCAGGAATAGCACCGCCCCACCATATAAATGCATTCACATTTGCCACAGTCAGATATTCATGGAACGTTTTCGCCCATAGCAGGCCGTTTTCCATCGATGCATCCAAGGGGTCCACACTGCTGATCTCCGTCATCCATACCGGGACGTCGTAATCTTCGGCAATACAAAAAGGAGCAATATGCGTTTTCAATAAGTCGCCCAGCATTGCCAGAGTAGGATCATTGAATTCATAGCCATGTCCCGATGCAATAGGATTAAACTTCAACACATCGGGATAATATTCTATTATTGTATTTACAAAGTCCTCGGAAGATAGGCTTGTAAGCATAGTACTCGCCGCCCAAAAGGGATTTTCACCGAAAACAATGCGGGAAGCAACACCTTCCTTTTGGAATGTAGGCCCTAAATGTTTGACCAGAAACTCTCCCATCTGCTCAGCAGACCATACACTGGAACTCCAGGGTGCCGCATACCCCGGTTCATTAGAAGGTGATATTGCATAAGGTTCCAAACCTATCGATTTGTATGCTTTATAGAAATCTGCCAGATAATCCGCAAAAGCCTGATAATAATCTCTCCGCAAATGTCCTCCCGATTGTTTCCTGTTACTCTTCATGTAAGCTGGGGCACTCCATGTAGAAAATAATAATTTATCTACCTGATATTTTTCTTTAGCCAACTTTGTAATCCAATGCTGCCCCCTGCGTTTCAAATCATCCGACTCTCTATCAAAGAGTGGATTATCTAAAGGTAAATAAATATCATCGTCAAGCTTAAAAGATTTGTCGTTCTCGTTTTCCCAATAAAATGGGAAAACCTCACCACGCAGGATACTCAAACGAAGGCCGTCATTACCAAAGAGTAAATCCATTATCTTTTCCCTCTCATAGTGTGCATATAAGCTATGAGCCCATCCTGCCTGTGCAGCGCCAAATCCGTCTATAAGCTGTTTTTCATCATTCCATTTTATTACAATTTGTTTTTCGGATACACCTTTCTGGCAATTAGCCGTAAAAGGGATAAAAGAGGATAAGGATAAGGAAAGTAAGAATGCACAAAGGTTTTTCATATTCATTTTATATTTAAGTCAGGAAAATGTAGAATTATCAGTTATTATGTCCTGCTAA
>DQAM01000416.1 GCA_003523545.1 Dysgonomonas sp. | reverse complement strand
TCGAAATACTTCTCTAATAATTCCTGAGTGTAAGACCCTTTTATTCCGGCATTGAAAAGCTGGCGTCCGTTGATGGTAATATTCCCGCTTTCGAGATAAAACTGTCTTTCGTCTCCTGCTGTTGCATATTGGAGGTCTCCGTTAAAAGCATATACTATTTTAGCGTAAACCGGGTATTCGATAGTCCCTTTCAAAACGAACCTGCCTTTTTCCAGAACAGTCGAATCTTTTACCGGGCGGTTGCTGACAGGATCGTTATAAAAAAGAAAAATAGCAGCAGGGGCATCCGAGTTTCCAATTTTACCCTCAATAATAAAATCCTTTTTACCGGAAGCTATACTGATAAGCGGTATGTAGAGTAAAAGAAAAAAAACTAATCTGAATTTCATTTTTTAATTTTAATTGAATTCATTATTTATAATCAGCCAACCTCAGCCCGTACGATACAGGGCCAAGGTTGACAAAAAGTATAAGTATTAAAAGGATAGTCTATTAATTATTTCTTATTGAAGATTATTTTACGAACCATTGCAGATAACGGCCTTGACCGTTATTGAAACTATGTGGTTTCATTTCTGCAGTACCGGTTCCTGTTCCGCATGTCTGTGTGGAGAAGTCGTAGTCGCTGGCCGAGGTACCTCCGCACTTGCCGAAATGATGGTTTGGTTGGGTTTCTCCAAACCAGCCGAAGGCATTGTTCATCATACTTATCCGGGCTTTATTGTTAGAAGCTCCTTTATCGGGAACTACCTCGAACAAATCTGCTGAACCTCCAAAACCGAAGTCCCAGTGGGTTGTATATGTCTCGTTATTATAAAAAGCAATGTAAGGATGGTTCACCATTTGTCCGCTGGTATTTTCATACAAACCTCCATAGGCTCCACCTCCGGTTGCTCTTTGTTCCCACCTTTTACCCCATATCTTTCCTACGGACGGAACATGTGCCTTAGCACCAAAAGTCTTTTCAATAGGATTTTCAGATGTATTCCTGGGAGATACAATGCCATAATTTTGAAGTCCCCACGGGTCATTCATATCTGTAGGGTCTTCGCATATACGCACCTTTAACATAGGTTTAGATACAGAATTTGGAAAATGCTGGAATTCTTTTCTTGTTAACCGGTAATCACTGTAATTTATTGTTCCATTTTCGGTTGTTACACGGTTGCGCGGTACATCTTTCGAAAAGATGTATGCGGTTTCTATAGTCATACGATTTAGGGGGGCATATGTACTGAATGCTGTTCTCTCAGAAAAAGACCATACCAGGGTATATCCTCCGTTTACAATATCGCAGTAAGTCTTTACGGTTACCCCGTCAGGGTCAAGGCAGTCTACCAGGAAGTATTCTCCATTGCCTACATCAGGACGTTCTTCGTATATATCGAGGCATTTGCAAGCCGGATCGGCGTATGTGCCTAGGGTAGAGAAGAACTCTACTTCGAAAGAGCATTGGTTGCGGATAGCACCGTCTGTCATAAACCGGAAGGTATACTTGCCTGATTTTTTAGGTGAGCCCTGAGCCGTAGCCCTTAAGATGGTTTCACCAGGAGCATCAAGAATCTGTTCTACAACAAACTTAATTCCGTTTACTGTTTCCGTCTCCCATTTTGTAGTCCCCTCAATAAGTACTTCAATAGGTATTTCTGCATAATTTACAAATTGGTCCATCTGTGTACGTGTCTGATAATCGCCATACACTTTGATAGCCTCGCAGTCAGTAATACGGTAGGTAAGAGTTGTGCTGTTGACTGTTATGTTGAAATCGCAGGCTGTTTCGATAGGTTCTCCGTTATTAGAGAAAGAAACTTTATTGGTACCGATACTGGCCGGAGTTCCCATAGGCTCCAGTTTTATTTCATAATCCCCCGGCGAATTAAATACTCCTGATGCCTGAAAGTAATATCCGTTTGTAGTAGAGGCGATAATCATATAATCTCCTTTTTTTGTAACGGTTACAGGCAGGATAATGTAGTTCTCAGAAGTCAGTGGTGTGCGGTGGAAATACCGGCCGTAAAGACGTATTTTACTGCAGTCGAATCCAACCTCAGCCTTTCGTTGTGTCTCAGACAGCGGAACCCATTCTTCTCCATTCCAGACGTTTAGTCCCGCTGCCAGATTCTCAGCATCTATTTCATTAACATTGAAAACGACTAAACCTTTGTGTGCATTCTTCTGAGCATCGGTCAGCGACGCAGCCTCGCTAGCCGGGTACATAGGCTGCAGCTGGTCTCTTTTCACAAGTGCAACACGTGGGAATCCTACCCCTTGAGTTGCATTTTGGTTGCCGTCCGAATCCTGATCTTTTTCTGTTTTCAATTGTAATAATGCTCCCTTAACGGGGGTTTCATCTATTCCTATTGCAACGCCGTTTTGGGCATGCAGGGAAATCGTCCCTGTCAGCACCAGTAATTAAAATAAAATTTTTTTTCCCATTTTCTCTATTATTTATAATTAATCTATTTAGATGTTATTAGTGTGAAATATTTATTAATAGTTGTTTGTTCGGGTTTGGGGAATTGTTCCGGTTGAGTTAGGGAGTAATAAAAGGATGGATAATAAAAATTATTCCGGCTAAGCAGCAGGATTCTTTTTAAAACAATGAAAATATAACATGCTTGGAAAAAAGTATTCCCAAATATTATTTCCACCTTAAAATAAATGATTGAGTTTGCACTCATTTTCCCCTCTATTATTTTTTGCCCTTTTTATTATTACCATATATTCTATATCCCGTAGAGAGATACATAATGGTGTATATCTAAAATCTAATCACATGCACAATACAGCCGGTGATCGGATTAATTAAATTT
>DQAM01000417.1 GCA_003523545.1 Dysgonomonas sp. | reverse complement strand
ATGAAAATGAGTATCGGTTTATTTATAAAACTCATTTATTTTCTTTTCTAAAACTGATAGCTGCAATAGCAAATGTACCGTAAATGATAATCCACAGGTTCTGCACGGTGAATACGGCAAAAGCAAAAGCTTCGGCAGAAGATTTGGTCACGCCGTATAATCCGAGTGATAGTACTACAGCCGCATGCCATACACCGATACCTCCATTGGTAGGGATTCCCATACTGAGACTGCTCAGTGCAAAAGCTACCAATCCGGCAGTAAATCCAAGGTGGGCAGTAAAATCAAAAGCATATAAGGTCACATAGAAATAAAGGAAATAGCATACCCAGATGCTAACGGTATATACAAGGAATTTCTTTTTTTCCTTCATCTTCCAGACTTTCTTCATATCATTCCAAATACCTATGAAAAATCCTTTGACCTTCAGAACGACAGATGTATTCTTAAATACCGTAAAAATCAAAAATAAACAGATTATACCCAGTGCTATTACTATGAAAGTAAGCGGAGAATGCACTATTTTTTCTGCTAATCCCGAAAGAGCCTCATTATCACGAACATATTTGATAAAGACATCGACATTGAACATACACGCAAACAGCGTAATCAGCAATACCATAAGTGTATCGAAGGCCCTGTCGATAATAAGGGTACCGATAAGCTTAACAAACGGGATCTTCTCGGTTTTTGCTATTACACCGCATCTCCATATTTCTCCGGCTCTCGGCAATGCCAGGTTGACTGCATAATTCCCCAGCACAGCATATATAAGATTAATTCTTCTGGGGTTATATCCCAACGGGCGAATAAGCAATTCCCATCTCAATGCCCTTATTATATTACCGCCAAGTCCGAAAATAAGGGAAAATAATAATATTCCGTAATTGGCGTCTTTTATGGTTTCCCACATCTTATTAAAATCCGTTTCCCTATACAGGAACCAAAGGATAGCAATTCCTAAGCCTAACGGGATAACGAGACGGAAGATATTTTTTAAAAGGGAGTTTTTCTTTTCCGGTGCCTCTAATTCTGTATTTACTGAACTCATTTATTACTGTTTTAACTAAACAATCGGTATTCAACCCAAACGGGTCAGAGATAATTCACTACCTTTGCACCTCACAAAGATAATTTATTTTATTATTATTCACCTGAATGGGAGCAGTAAAGCCTAAAAAATTTCTTGGACAGCATTTCCTTAAAGATTTAGATATAGCCCGCAAGATTGCCGATACGCTTGATGATTTCATGGAAACACCTGTCATTGAAGTCGGTCCCGGCATGGGTGTATTGACTCAATACCTGATCGAAAAAGGGCACGACCTGACAGTCGTTGAGATAGACCGCGATTCGGTGCCGTATCTTCACGAACATTATCCTAAGTTAAGAGGTAATATCATTGAAGGAGATTTCCTTCAAATGAAGCTGACGGATATATATCCGGATAAATTCTGTGTGATAGGCAACTATCCATACAATATATCTTCTCAGATATTTTTCAAGGTTCTCGAATACAAAGATCATATACCCTGCTGTTCGGGAATGCTTCAAAAGGAAGTTGCCGAGAGAATTGCATCCGCTCCCGGGAAGAAAGCTTACGGTATTCTCAGTGTCTTGTTGCAGGTATGGTATGATATAGAATACCTTTTTACGGTAAGCGAAAATGTATTTGATCCACCGCCCAAAGTTAAATCGGCAGTCATAAAGCTGGTAAGAAATAAAAGGCAAAAAATGGAATGCAACGAAAGGCTATTTAAAACTGTGGTGAAGACCTCGTTTAATCACCGGCGCAAAACCCTCCGAAATTCCATGAAACCCTTACTCGGAAAAGACAATGAGATATATTCGGATATCATTTTTAATAAGCGCCCTGAGCAATTATCGGTAGAAGATTTTGTATATTTGACGAGCCTTACTGAGAAGTATATGCCTGCGGGAGCAGAAAATGCCGGTATTAGAAGGAAAGAATAGATTTAAGAACCCTGTAAAACAGAAGTTTATGTCAGAAGTAAGACTGTTTTATCACAAGGACAATGTAATCAGGATAAGCAGGAGCATAGAGTTTCTGAAAACTAATCCTATCAAGAATTTCCTCTGGATTGACCTTAATAATGTAGATGAAGAAATCGAGAACGAACTTGAAGACTATCTGAAAATATACATCCAGGAAGAAGAAGAAATGATAGAGATAGAAATGTCGTCGCGATACATCGAGACGACCGATTCGCTCGTCGTCAATTTTAACTTCTTACGACTCAATTTCGAAAGAGAACCTGTATCGTTTATTCTTAAAAATAATATACTTATCACCGTTCGTGACGAGGACTTGAGCTCGTTCCAAGAAACCGTGAAGAAAATTTCTGCCAATCCACGGAATTATCCTACAGGATACCATGTTTTCGTGGGACTGCTCGAGACACGGGTCGAGGTAGACGCGGATATGATAGAAGAGATGACTCAGAAGATCACCACACTCAGTAATAGTATCAGCATGGAAGAGGCCGATGCGGAGTTATTGATGGAAATCAAGGATCTGCAGGAAAAAACGATGCTTTTACGCGAAAATATCATTGAGAAGCAAAGGGCGGTATCCAATATGTTGAAAAGTGAACTTATTCCACACGAATTGCATGGTAAGCTGACTATTATCGTGAAGGACATTAATTCACTATTGGAACATATACGGTTCAGTTTCGACCGTCTCGATTATTTACAGGATACTTTCCTCGGTTTTGTTAATATCGAACAAAACAAAATCATCAAGATGTTTACTGTGATTTCTGTGATTTTCATGCCTCCTACGCTGATAGCGAGTATCTATGGCATGAATTTCGAGATTATGCCCGAATTGCATTGGGATTACGGTTATCTGATAGCGGTTATACTGATGATAGCATCTTCGGGAAGCATTCTCTGGTATTTCCGAAAAAAGAAGTGGCTTTAGCTTTAATATAAAAGAAGAATTAAAGAAGCTGTTGCAAAAGTAATTTTGATTGTCATCCTGACCAACGGGAAGGATCTCTTTTTAAGGAAGTGAGATGCTTCACTATCTGTTGAGTCGCCTTCGCTCCTCGATTTTCAACTCAACATGACAAATGGATAATAACTTTACTTTTGCAACAGCTTTATTTTATTTTTGTCTTGATAATAAATATATTTAGTACAGATAAGATTGCAAATACCAGAATTCCTGTCACTAAGGTAATCACAGGGAATTTCAATTCTCCTACCGAATATATATTCTTGACGGCATCCATATAAACACTACGCCCGATAAATACAACTACAACAGAGAAAACCAGAATAATTGCATTCAGCCCGACTGACAATAAAATATAGGGACGGGATACAAATGACCGCGTATACCCTATAAGCCTGAGTGTTCTGAGTTTATTCATGTTCTTTTCGAGCAAGAGATATATACTCAACACCAATACAAAGAATGAGAGTATACAGATAATGACTCCTACTAATGCTACGATGGAAACAATTACTTTCAGGAAAAATGACATCCGGCTGGCATTGGTATTTTCCCCGCTTATCTCATATCCTTTATCTTTAAAATAAGTGACCAAAGTAGGATCAACAATGTTACCGACTTCGACAATAAGTCTGGCAGGTTTGAAAGATATATCTGCATTACCGAATTTCTGATTAGCCCACAACATAAAACTCTCGGGCACTAAAATCGTATTTATGCGGTTAGTAAATGCGACAATACGCCCCCGGAATTCTCTCCTCTGCCCGTTTTTCGCGTAAATAGTCACATCCAGATTAACCATCCCGGCAAGCCCTTCCGATATTTTAGGCATGGAACTGGCTTCCGCAAAACCGAAATTATAAAGATCGAGATAATTTTTAGGTAAAATGATAGGTATAGTATTGTCCGTAGGAGAGAAGTTCCATTCGTCGGAACGAACATCAATAAATTTATCGGGTACAGACTCGAAAAACATCTCCGTACTAAACACAACTCCTGCATCCTGACTGTTGAATCCTGTGAAGACATTGAACTGGGAGGGGGTATATATCCCCACATCCTGAATAAAATCCTGCTCTTTCAAATCCTCTATTTCCTGTGGAGAAAATCCAGTATTGCGGGAAGTGAGACCGCTTAGCATCCCTACCTTTTTGGTAATGGTAAAATAATCTTCTTTAAAAAGATTATCCTTTCCTGTCAATAGGGGATTCATATCGGAATAGAACTGTATAGCCAACAGGATAATACACATCCCGATCAGGTTAGCAAAGAAAAAACCGATCAGCTGAGGCTTGCTTATATTCTCTTTCAAAAGTTTCCAAACCAACCTCATAGTGCCTGTTTTTTAATATAGTTAAGAGGTAAATGTTTACCTATAGATGTTACAATTACCCCTGCACCTTGCGCAGATGCCTCCCTATCGACAAGACTGGCCATAATATCCGCATTTTCATCATCCAGGTGGCTTATCGGTTCATCGAGAATCAAGAAATCGAAACTCTGGCAGAAACAACGGATGATTGCCACACGCTGTTGCTGTCCCCACGACATTTTTGCAACCGTGGAATCCAACTTGTCAGCTACCCCCAGTATTTCAAACATATCTTTGATCTGGTTGTCAGTTTTAAATCCTGTCAGGTTATTCTTTAGTTTTATATTTTCGAAGGCTGTGAGCTCAGGAAAAAGCCTTAACT
>DQAM01000418.1 GCA_003523545.1 Dysgonomonas sp. | reverse complement strand
ACTTTTAAAATTAATTATAAATTTGGATTATCTTTATATGAATATTTTATTATCCCCATATTATGAATTTATACCGTACATTCATCGACTCACCTGTTGGAAAAATGGCAGCTTATGCAACCGACAAAGGTCTATGCATACTAGCCTTTGACAACCAAAGAGGTGAAGAGCACCTTCCAATCAATATAGAAGATTGCAGATTGCGGGAAGAAGAAAACGAACACCTTACTTTAGCAAAAAAAGAACTTTCGGAATATTTTTCCGGCACGAGAAAGGAGTTTACCGTTCAGCTGGATATATCGGGAACAGATTTTCAAAAGCAAGTTTGGAGCGAACTCCTCACTATACCCTATGGCGAAACCAGGTCTTATATGCAGCAGACTATAGCATTAGGGGACTCCAAAAAGATCAGGGCCGTAGCCAATGCAAACGGTAAAAATAAGATTGCCATCATAATCCCCTGCCACAGGGTGATAGGCTCGGACGGCAGTTTGACAGGTTTCGCGGGAGGACTGGAACGTAAAAGATGGCTGCTGAATCTAGAAAGCCAGCAAAAAACTTTATTTGATTAATTATATATAATTTACATAGTGAGACGCTGCTATTTTTCTAAAAATTATACAGGAACAGGTTCAGGAGGCAATAAAGCCAAAACGGATATGGAAAAAATTATGGATAACCTGGGCTTTATTAATGTAGGATTGAAACAAACCACTTACAAAAACAAAATAATCGGATTTATTCTAACTCTCCTAGGTGTCATTAAAGCCATTTTTACTATCCGCAAAGACGATTATCTGGTATTGCAATACCCTCTAAAAAAATATTACTCGTTCTTATGCAGAATTACCAGAATCAAGGGAGGAAAAGTAATAACATTGATTCATGACTTAGGTTCTTTTCGCAGGAAAAGATTAACACCCGATCAGGAAAGAAGCCGTCTGGCATATACAGATTATATCATAGCACTCAATGATGCCATGAAAGACTGGCTTATCCGGGACGGCTACAAACAACCGATCGGCGTTTTAGGATTCTGGGACTATTTATCAGATGCAACTCCTATAACAAAACAGGCCCCGCTAAAACCTTATGAAGTAATCTATGTAGGAGGATTAACCCGGAAAAGAAACAGTTTTATGTATGCTTTCGATAAAAGCGAACATCCCGAGGGTTATATTTTTACTGTATATGGCGGAGGCTTCGAATATGATACAATCCGCAACAAAGATATTATCGGGTACAAAGGATTTGTAAACTCAGATGAAATAATTAGAAGCAGCACCGGCGATTACGGCCTGGTATGGTATGGACATTCTATCGATAAGATAGACGGAGTTTTCGGTGAATATCAACCCATACAGACACCTCACAAACCGTCACTTTATATACGCTGTCATCTGCCTGTAATAATATGGTCTAAATCGGCACTTGCTCCATTCGTTCTGGAAAATAGAATCGGAATCTGCATAGATTCTCTCAGCCAATTGGATGATGTACTCTCCAACATTTCCAACGAGGAATATCTGGAAATGAAAAAGAACACAATAAAAATGAGTGAAAAAATTGCCAGGGGGCATTTCTTCACTCAAGCGTATCTAGAGGCGGAAAAGCGTTTGTCTGCTTCCCAATCCTGATTTTTTATTTTTTCCTTTTAATAACTCGGACGCTTTCTTATTTTTCGGCAGTGTCCTCTGAAGGTTTCTCTTTATTTTTTGTTGTCTCTGCAGACTCTTCTTCTTGCGCTTCCTCTTTAAAGGAATAGCCATTGTTAATCAGAAGATTGTACCAGTTAATCAACTTCTTTATATCAGAATCATACACTCTATCCCTGTCATAATTAGGCAATACCTCAGCAAAATATTTTCTCAATTCCTCAGGTTTGGCAGAAGAATTAATGGATGCCTGCCCCCCGTTTTCTTTGTTTTCTATCGTCGATAATATTTCTGATAACGGCACTTCGTCTTCGTCCGTGTACATCGCTATATCACCTAACGAAACAACTCTATCCCGTGCATATATAGGCATTCTCCTTTTATCTGACAACGATTCTACGATCACCATATTTTTGGCATTGGACACAAGCTTAAATAAACCCGGCTTACCCGATACAGATAAAATAGTCTTCAACATAATATTCTTTTTTTATAAGATTACTCTAATTCTGGTTTAAAACAAAGCCACAAAAATAGTGCATTCATTATAATATAAAAATTTAGTCGAATATTTTTTTATAAAAATGGCAGTAGGGGGTGCTTCCTTTATGCTCATAATACTGCTGGTGGTAATCTTCCGCTTTCCAGAATTCGGATGCAGGCTTCAGCATAGTGGCTACTTTATAGCCTTTCGATGTGAGTATATCTATATATTTTTGAGCGATTGCTTTTTCTTCGTCGTTCGAATAAAATATAGCAGACAGGTATTGAGGCCCGATATCAGGTCCCTGCCCGTTCGTCTGGGTGAAATCGTGAGTCTCGAAGAATAATTTTACCAGTTCCTCATAACTTGTTTTAGAAGGGTCATAGTCCACCTCAGTTGTTTCAAGATGTCCTGTATTCTTCCCGCAGACCTGTTCATAAGTCGGATTATCGACATGACCTCCCATGAAACCTACAGCGGTATGTTTTACCCCATCGGCTTTCATAAAATAGTATTCCGTGCCCCAAAAACAACCTGAGGCAAAATAAGCTTTTTTGATATCTTTACTCATATCGGGTATAAATTTTAATGAGATCGAATTTACACAATGACGCGTATTCTTATCGGTAAAGCGCTCTCCCAGAAATACGTGTCCCAAATGTGCACCGCAATTGGTACAGATAATTTCGGTACGCCTTCCGTCTGCATCCGGCACACGTGTAACCGCTCCCGGAATTTCGTCGTCGAAAGAAGGCCATCCGCAATGCGAATCGAATTTGTCTTCCGATTTATACAACGGTGCATTACATCTTTTACAAACGTAAGTACCCGGTTCTTTAGTATGCAGATATTCCCCCGAATTAGGGTATTCCGTCCCTTTGTGTATGATAACCCGCTCTTCGGCAGGCGTTAACTCGTTATATTTCACGCCTTCTATGTTTTTGATGTTTTTATTTTCCTGTGCACAGGACGATACTGCCCCCAGCACAAAGAATAAACAGATAATTAACTTTAAATGTTTCATTCACTTCCCCTTCTTATATATTTAAATGAAGAATACCATTTACGATGAGCAAGGTAATCCAGATTACGGTCGTTACGATAAGCTTCCCTTTCGAACGAAATATTATAATACGCCTGCATCGGATTGCGGAACTGGATCAGTCGTACGATCCATTCTACAAAGTAGAAAAGATAGAAAAACACCCAAAGCATTTCTATAATCTGTTTTGAATGTATCTTCTCGTGATTAATTTCGCGTACCGACAAAGTACCGTATTCACTTCTCCCAATAATGACGCCGAAAAGATTAATCGCTGCAAAACCTTTTGGCGGAAAACGCTTACTATAAAATACTTTCTTCATTATTATCAAACCCTATACAAAAATAAGACCAAGAATCTGGTGTTGCAAATCGTGGAAAACAAATTTTGTTAAGACACTTCTTTTGCTTACCTTTCCATGAAGAAAAATAGCCAGATACAACTTATGGAGTTTATTTTCATTTACATAGGCATCATTATCATAGCATCCGTTTTTATCACTTTTTGGGTATACCGCTCGGGGAAAAACCAGATTGACGAGTTAAAAAAAGATATCGAAAAGTTAAAATCAGAGAATTCATCTTTGCTGGATAAACAGCTGCAATCGGTACGGGAAACAGCCGAACTCAGAGCCGAACTGAAATCGAAAGAGGAACAGCTTGAACTGCGGCAAAGCGAGCTTGAAAACACCCGCGAACAACTGAATAAGGACTTTCAGGTACTAGCCAACCGGATATTGGAAGAAAAGACTGCCCATTTTACCGACACCAACAGGCTCAATATGGAAATGATTCTGAAACCACTGGGTGAAAAACTAGCTGAGTTTAAGACGAAAGTAGAAGAAACATACGATAAGGAGTCTAAACAGCGGTTTTCGCTCGAAGAGAGAATCCGCGAACTGGTAAGCTTAAACCAGCAAATCAGCGAAGATGCGAATAACCTTACAAAGGCTCTAAAAGGCAATAATAAAATACAAGGAAACTGGGGAGAAATGATTCTCGAATCCATCCTTGAAAAATCCGGCCTTAAAAAAGGACAGGAATATTATACACAGGAAATACTCACAAATGAGAATGGGCAGCGCATATTCAACGAAGATAACAAATCGCTCCAGCCCGATGTAATCGTAGTTTATCCGGGCGGCAGGAAAATAATAATCGACTCCAAAGTATCGCTGGTGGGATATGTAAAATATGTGGAATGTGAAGATGATACCAACCGCATGATTTGCGAAAAAGAACACATCTTGTCTGTCAAAAAGCACATCGACGAGCTGAGTATCAAAGCTTATCAGGATTATATAGAATCGCTCGATTTCGTTATGATGTTTGTCCCTAATGAGCCGGCTTATATACTTGCTATGCAGCTCGACTCCACTATCTGGGACTATGCTTACCGCAAACGTATCCTATTGATAAGCCCGACTAATCTGGTAGCCTCGCTAAAAGTTGTTGCCGACCTATGGAAACGAGAATACCAAAGCCGGAATGCCTTGGATATTGCCAAAAGAGGAGCGATATTATATGATAAATTCGCGGGATTTGTGGACACTCTTCAGGACGTAGGTAAAAACATCGATCGTACCCAGAAAAGCTATGAGAAAGCCTTCTCCCAGTTAAAGGACGGCAACGGAAATCTTATAAGGCAGGCTGAAATGTTAAAAGAATTAGGAATTAAGGCACAAAAAGAGCTTCCAAACAGCGAAAATAGTTAAATAAATTTAATTTTAGGCAAAAACATGTTTTATAACTATGTTTTATAACATAAATCGTATATCTTTGTACTGTGTTTTTCATGGTATTAGATTTAAGGTTAACAATGAAGATTGGTTGTCGTGATGACAACCTTTTCTTTTTTATACAGACTTCATTTTAATATTACTCATCAAATCTCCACAATTTACCGTTTGCCTGTTTCTCTAAGGTGGTAATTATATGTTCTTTAGTGAGATTATTTATAGGCATATCATACATAGTTCTCGTACCGATTATGGTTGCTGCTCTTTTCAACTCGTTTACAAAATCATCCGTAAACAGTTCGATAAGAGGTGCCCCCTTTTCCTCATCTTCCAATTTTCCGAAGAAGATATATCCATCAAAGTTATCGCTGTAACTTCCGGCTTTCGGATTAAACTTCATAGGTATCATAGCGTCAAAAGGTTCTTTCCCGAACCGACTGTTTTTTAAATCAAAGGCAAGAGGCGTATTTCCATTCATCTCAAAGACATAATCAAACAGACCGTTTCTCAATTTTCCTTCACTCCCTCTGGTGTTGCTCATCGACGGACTGTGCGGAAAGATTGAAAAAATATCGTGATCTGAAAAACGCTGAACGAGTTGTGCTCCGGCTGACAAAGCAGGAGTTTGTCCCGGAGGTGTCGAAAAAGTTCCTGGAACATGAGACTTATATCCGTGCCCATATCCGACTATAAATAATGAATTTCGGCTGTCTGCTGATGATTGAATTGTCTGTTCGATAATATCTGCCATCTGCGTATTCCTGTCTTTCATATTTTTTAATTGGCTTTGGAAATCTTCTGCTGTTTTTACAGATGGCCATGCCATTTGTTCGTCGGCGCAGATTACTTTTATCTTTTTATCATCAGGTAGTTTTTTATTGAGTTCCCTCAACGAAATCATAAAATCAAACTGTCCTTTATCAGTCCAACCGCCAAGCTGCTGCCTTCCAAAAATATTTAATAAGAGAGATTTGTCCAGCTCTTCTTGTTCATAGAAACGATCCAGTTCTTCTTGATTATAAGACCCGAATTCCATAAAAACTGTTCCTGTTGTTTCTACAAACCTGGGGTCGGCTATAACCTGTCTTAACAGATTCCATGAAACCGGCCTTCTATGCACCTCTCCATAGATGACAAGTTTATGTTTTGCTAGTTTCTCAAGGACGTAGTTTTTCGGCTCTTTACTATGAACTTTTATATAGTTTATGAAGTTGGCAGTATCTTTCGGGATTTGCTTCAACAGTTCCGTCATAGGAATATAAGCAGCTAACGTAGGTAAATGATTGGCGGCCTTTCTCTGCGCGTTCACAAACTCCATATCCTGGTCCTCTCCGGCGCACAGCCATTCTCCGTTTTCTTTACTGAAATATAAAATTAAATGGACTGAATTTGCGTCGCTAATTTTACTGATGACAGCCGCTGTGGAATCTTTATATATAATATATTCTTTTATCTGCCAATTCAATATTTGATTTTTTGATTCTTCGGTAACTTCCCTGTCGGGAGTATCTTCTTTAGGAAGGGATTTTTGAGACCGGGAAGTATTATATGCCCTCATCATGCCCATTTTCCCGTTTGCCAATATATTGCTCATCGAGATAAAAGCATCTATCGGTGTTGCTTTAGAATATTTTTCAGGAAAATCTTTTACCCGTTTATCTATTGTAACCGTCTTGAAGCCGCTGGTATTTTGGGCTATCCCTTTCAATGTGGTAAAGCACAACAGCAGGCAGCAAAATAAGATTTTAAATGATTTCTTCGTTCTTTTCATGATCTACAATTTTTACTTTTTATTTGTTTTAGCTTTTTTATCAAAGTAAAAGCAAAACCGGCTAAATCATGTTTATATCATTATATAATCAAGGGTGCAGGAGTGGCAACTAATACACTGTTATACTGAATCTTAAACTATCCTCATTTGTTAAATAATTTATATCTGGCAATGTAATCTTTATATAGACAGCGAGGATAAGTTATTTATTGATGAATTCTACAATATCTTCGGCCTGCTGCATGTTTAGCTTCTCCCGTATTGTAGTCTTCCGCTGGTATATAGTCCGAATACTTTGCTGGGATATGACACTGATTTCTTTTGTCGTGAAATTAGCACAGAGCAGACAGCATAACTGAATCTCTTTTTCGGTTAAAATATCTCCGAATGATTTCTGTATTCTTGTATAAAAGTTATCGTATAGTGAATCGATTAAGGTATATAAATCTTCCCATACAATTAGAGAATCGACAGGAATTTCATCATTCGTTATTTTCAATATCCGTTGAAACATTTCCTGATTCTGATTTGTGGGATTAGATGCAGTCAATCGGATAATTCCCAGCTGTTGAAGCAGAACCTTCTTGAAATAGGAACTGTTTTCCCTGTTCTTTTTCAAATCGTCAGAAACATCTGCCAATAATTGCTGCAAAGATTCCATCTTTTCATCCATCCGGGAAATCTTATCCTTTTTCCTTTTTATGTAGATATATGTTACAATACCTATTACCGATATCAGAAAAAGTATAGTCAATAATAAGAGTTGTATCTGTTGTTTTTTTATAATAAGAGCCTGATTCTGTTCAGAAAGTTTTTGTTTAGCCAATACCTGCTCCTCGAATTTTATCATTTCATACTTTTGAGCAGCCCTTAATGAATCCGTGTATTGTCCGATTATGCTGAAATTAAAAGAATCGCCATTTCCATAATCCATAAGGCTCCGCAAAAAAGACAACCCTCGTTTTGTAGCCAAAAAACCCCGGTTGGTATCGTCACCCGAATGAAGCTCAGCGGTCTTATTCAGATAGTATTGTGCCGAATCCGGTTTATGTTTTTGCAGGTATATCATAGCCATCATAAAGGGTTCTATCAATGTATTCGAAGTATAGCGTTTTATATTTCTTATATTAGATAAAGCATCGTCATACTTTTTGGCACTCATTTGTATATCTGCATAATTCCGGTAATAATGTAGAATTTTTGAAGTATCATTTTGTTGTTTAGCCAAAGCAATTGCTTTTTGCATCCAGTAGTCTATCGTATCATTATCAGCAATATGGCAATAAGTTAGTCCTGCCTCATAAAATACTGAGGGGTCGGAGTCATTATATTCTGCGGCTTTCTTATAATAATTGTATGCCGGTCTGTATTCATTCTTTATATAAAAGTCCTTTGCTGCCGACCGGAATATGTTATATGTAAATAAGCTGTCGTTTGTATTTTCTGCAAATTTTAATGCCTCTTCCATATAATATCTGTAATTTGATTTGTCTCCTTTCCAGAATAAATGGTTAAGCACCAGCATATAAGTATCTTTTAGTTCTTTTTGCATGTCCTGCTTTTTGTAAAAATCCAAAGAAACCATTATTGTAGAATCTTCGACAGTAGACTTCCTTTGCAAGATATGTAAAGTAGTACGCAATCGCCAATAGTCCGCTTCTTCCCTTTCTGTCAGTTCATTATCGGCAATCTTATCTAAAATATATCCGGCACTGTCTGCATGAGAATGTATAATAAAATCTGCCCGGGTCAATAACTCTCCTGTTTTCTCAGATTGAGTACATGCCCCTAAAAGCAAAAAACTACATAATGTGTAGATAATAGCTATTGATTTACTTCCCATATCATAATTAAGATTGCAAACAAAGATATGGATTTTATTTTGTCGGATTTTAAGGTTCGTTCGTTTATATGCTCGCTATCACATCAGAACATATATCTCCGGTATTATTATGCATGACAATCTTGTAATCAGTTATTCTTTAATAGAAATATATACCGATTATCTTATTAAGGGGGGTGAAGATTATGAAAAAAGTACTCCCGTATTAAATAAAATCAAAACAAAGGGGATGCAAGCCTGAAACATGCTTCCATAAATTTGGTACTGGCCGGACGTTTCACCCATCTTTCCAGTTCAATTTCTTCCGAATCCTGAATATCTTTAAAATAAATATCTTTAACTATCTCCGCGACTTTTTTATCGTAAATAAAAATATTCGTTTCGAAATGTAGTTCCAGACTTCGCACATCCAGATTGGTCGATCCTGCTATCACCAATTCATCGTCTATAACCATCAGCTTGGAATGCGTAAAGCCTGCTGTATACTGGTAAACCTTCACATTGTTTCTCAACAATGACTCTATGTAGGTATTGGAAGCATGTTGCACGCTTCCGTTGTCCGAACGACGTGGGATAATGAGGCGTACATCTATCCCGCTCATGGCAGTGATCTGTATCATCCGCATAAGGCTGGCCGTCGGTATAAAATAAGGGGTTTCGATATAAACATATTTCTTTGCCCGTGAGATGGCTGAAAGCATTGCTTCCATCACGTTCGAATGTAGTCCTAAAGGTTCGCTGTTGACAATCTGTACGGCACTATCGCCCCAAACTTCGACAGGAGGATAATATTTATCCGAATCCAGATATTCACCCGATACGTAATACCAGTCTGCCAGAAAAACCGACTGGAGCCCATGAGCGCCCAGCCCCTGTATCTTGAAGTGAGTATCGTTCCATTTGCCCCACGCAAGACCGTTTATATATTCATCCTTTACGTTAATACCACCTGTATAAGCTATCTTACCATCGATGATAACTATCTTTTTATGATTACGGTAATTGATACTCCGCAATATGCGGGGAAAACTCAGCGGAAGGAAAGTCTTGACCTTAACCCCTGCATCTTCCATTTCCCTGAAATATTTGTGCCGGGTCTTGTTGCACCCCAATCCATCATAAATCAACCGTATATCCACTCCTTTTTCGACCATTTCTATCAGTTCGTCTTTCATCTTTCCACCGATGGTATCGTCACCGATGGCATAATAGAATATGTGAATATGTTCTTTCGCTTCTTTGATGTCTTTCAGCAGATGCTCGAATTTAATCTTGCCACTTGGATAAACCTCCACCTCATTTCCTTTCAACACCGGCACATGCTCGATATTGTATATCAGTTTCTTTAGTTCCCGGTTTGTATTATAAATTGAGTCGGTCTCTTCAAATTCGAAACTGCGCTGGTGGCGGTTGTTGAACTCGTCCCTCCACCGTTTAAATTTAGAACGTTTCTTTTTGATATTCCTGCCCACCATATAATAAGCAAGCATACCTATCAGCGGGAAAAAGACAACGGCAAATATCCAGCTTATGGTTTTTACCGGATTGCTGTTATCATATTCCAGGATTATATCATAAATCAGCTTGAGTAAAAAAGCAATGTATAAAATCAGCAGGATTTTCCAAATCATATTTTCTTGTTTATAAATTCCAATGTAAGGAGTGATTATTTTTAAGATATATTTTATTAACAGCAACCACCTGAAAATGTTTAACAAATACATCCTGCATGAATCGTAAAGATTCGGAAAAGCAAATAAAAAAAGTGCCTCCTGTAAAAGAGGCACTCCAGGTGTAATAAAGATATTTTTGGTTATCCACCCTCTGAAATAATCATGTAGTTAAAAATCTACTTTTACACCTTCATAACAAGCTTGATATATCCGTGATAATTCTTCTACGGAAGGTTTCCTCGGATTAAATCCTGTACATGGGTCGTTCAAAGCATTCGCAGATATATAATCCATATTCTTCTTCCATTCTTCCTCTGTCACTCCGTATTCTTTTATGGAAGAGACTACTCCTACTTCTTTTCTTAGTTTTTCGACTGCTTGT
>DQAM01000027.1 GCA_003523545.1 Dysgonomonas sp. | reverse complement strand
AAACCCGTGCTGTAAGCTTTGCGAAATAAAATAAAAATTATATAAATAACTAAAAGAGATACTTACCCGTTAAGTGTCTCTTTTTAATATTTTGAACATATTGCATTCTAATCTTTCTTCTAAGGGTATGTTTTAAAACATATTTTAGTATTTTTGCAAAGCGTTCAGTATTTATAATACCGAAAAATTATGTCATATAAAATAGCTGTTTTCGATGCAAAGCCTTACGATATGGATACTTTTGACAAAGTAAACCAATCTTTTGGCTTTGAATTGGTTTACCACAAAGAGCATCTCGACCGTAATAACGTTGTATTGGCAGGAGGTGCAGATGCAGTCTGCATATTTGTCAATGCAAACGTAGATTCGTATGTAATAGACAAATTGTGCGAAATGGGTGTTAAGCTGATTGCTTTGCGCTCGGCCGGGTTCAACAATGTCGATATAGCGTATGCTTCCGGAAAAATACCTGTAGTCAGGGTTCCCGAATATTCACCCCATGCTATTGCAGAACATACTCTGGCTTTGATGCTGTGTCTCAACAGGAAGGTACACAGGGCATTCTTGCGGACAAGGGACTGGAATTTTTCCCTGCATGGATTTATGGGATTCGATATGTATGGTAAAACTGCAGGGGTTATCGGAACAGGTAAAATAGGCAAAGTAGTGATTGGATTATTAAAGGGACTAGGCATGAAAATAATGGCTTATGACCTATATCCGGATAATAACTTTGCAGAGAAAAACGATGTACAATATGCTTCTTTAGACGAGATATACCAACAGGCGGATGTAATAACTTTGCATTGCCCGCTTACTAAGGAAACCGAATATATGATCCGTGACGAATCCATCGAGAAGATGAAAGACGGTGTTATGATAATAAATACCGGCCGTGGTAAGTTGATCAATACCCGCCATCTCATAGAAGGTCTTGTTTCACGTAAAGTAGGCTATGCGGGTTTAGATGTTTATGAAGAAGAAAGCGCCTATTTTTACGAAGACTGTTCGGATAATGTGCTGACAGACGATGTGCTGGCCCGGTTGTTATCTTTCAACAATGTCATAGTGACTTCCCATCAGGCATTTTTTACTCAGGAAGCTATGTCCAATATTGCCCAGACGACGTTTGAGAATATTTCAGACTTTTTCGATAAGAAGCCGTTAAAAAATGAAGTGGTATATCAACAGGCTAAATAATGAACTAAATTGGTAAAAGATATCCTTGTATGAAAAAACTTCTTTTTCTTCTTATAACATTGCTTTTTGCAGGAACTGTTATGGTTTCGGCCGATGACAAATTTGTTCTTGTTATAGACCCCGGACATGGAGGGCGGGATGCTGGGGCAGTACGTGGCAGTTACAAAGAAAAAGATATAAATTTGGGAGTCGCTTTAGCGTTAGGGCGTCTTATAGAGTCCAATATGAATGACGTAAAGGTTGTTTACACGAGGAAAAACGATAAATTTGTCGACCTGTACAAGCGGGCTGAAATTGCAAACAAAGCAAAAGCAAATCTATTCGTCTCTATTCATACCAATTCTACTGCGTCGAGGACTACAACGGCACAAGGAGCAGATACTTATATACTCGGGTTGGCCCGGAGTGAAGAAAACCTGGCAGTTGCCAAAAGGGAAAACTCGGTGATTCTCTTGGAAGATAATTACAGTAAAAGGTACGAAGGTTTGATCCTAACTCTCCAGAGTCTTATATTATCTTCGAATTCATGACCGATAAATATATGGAGCAAAGCCTTGAATTTGCAGGCCTTGTTCAGAAAGGTTTTACTAATATAGCAAAGCGTAAAGACCGGGGAGTACGCCAGGCTGGTTTTCTGGTACTGAGGGAGTCTGCCATGCCGAGTGTGCTTATCGAATTGGGTTTCATCAATAATCCATCGGAGGCGAAATACCTTTCCGGTTCAACCGGGCAGAGGAGTATGGCGAGTGCAATTTACACAGGTATAAAAAAATATATAGAAGATTTCAATAAAAAGAGAGGACAAAGTCCGGTTGTTGCCGTGAATAATGTACCTAAAAGTGATGAGAAGCCTGTCCCGGCAAAAAAAATAGAAGCCCAGCCGGAAAAAAAAGCAGATGTTTCGAAAAAAGAAACAGCTACAGTTACTAGTCGCCCCGTTGTCCAAAATACAGTAACAGAAACACAGGTGGCAGAACCTGCCGAAGTGGAACGCACGACAAGTACGAGGCCTTATATATCTAAAAATAAAGATATAAATGAACTGCAAGATAGACAGGCGGTTCAAACCGAAAAACAGGAAGAAGAAAACCCGGTGGCTGAAGAAACAGAAGAATCGGTGCCTGTTATATCGAGGGTGGAAAATACCCATGTAAATAAAACAGCACCTGTGGAAACGAAAACTGAAACCAGAGAAAATAAAACTGTTCCGCAGAATGAAAATATATTACAAAATGTAGTTGAATACCGGGTCCAATTTCTTATCTCACAACGTCGGATTCCGTCGAATTCTTCTCAGTTTAAAGGGCTTTCGCCCGTAGATGAGTACATCGACGAAGGTATATATAAATATACTTACGGTTCGACAATGGATGAGGCCGAAGCCATAAAAATAAGGAATGAAATACGGAACAAATTCAAGGATGCATTTGTTGTAAAATTCAGAAACGGAACACGTATCAAATAAATACTCATTGACTATAAAAATTGAAAACTTGCACTTATGAAGATAACTAAAGAGGTAAAGATTGGGATAGCGTTTATTTTAGCACTTATAATACTGTACGTTGGAATCAATTTTTTGAAAGGAGTAAATATCTTTAAGCCTACTAATTCTTATATCGTGGTTTTTGATAACGTTTCCGGCCTTACATTATCTACCCCGGTACTTCTTAACGGGTATCAGGTAGGATTGGTTAGTTCCATGGAATTGGATGTAAATAATAATAATCGTATCAACGTAGAAATAAATCTGAATAAAGGCGTCAGGGTTCCTAAAGGAAGTATCCTTAAACTGGATGTATCCATAATGGGTTCCGGGTATCTGATTCTCCAACAGCCACAAACTGTTACCGATTACTATGCCTCAGGTGATAAGATTCCCGGGGTTAGGAACAAAGGGGCGCTGGAGGCTGTCAGTTCGGTTTTGCCCGATGCAAAAAATCTTTTGCCGAAAGTCGATTCTATCCTTACAAGCGTACAGGTATTGATGAGTAATCCGGCTTTGAACCAGTCTATCGACAACATGGGAGTAATAACAACCGAGTTGGCCAGGACAAGCCGGGAAATTAACGGATTACTGGCTCAGTTGAAAAGAGATTTACCACGCCTGACCGAAGATGTAACCACAATTACAGGAAATTTGGCTACGACTACCGACCAGTTGAAAACAGTGGATATAGAAGCGACATACAGATCTATCGATGCTACTCTGAAGAATATTGAACAGTTGAGTACAAAACTCAACAGCAATGATAATTCATTAGGCCTTTTACTGAACGATAAAAGTTTACATGACAGCCTTAGTATGACACTGGGCAATGCAAGCCTTTTGCTTCAGGATGTGAGGGAAAATCCATCGAAGTATATTAATGTCAGAGTATTTTAATAAAGTATATTGTTATTTAGAATCATTATAAATAATAATAAAAAGTAACAAAACCTTAACACAACTAACAAGCGGTTTTTACGGGTATTCCGAAATGATACAGATGTATATATGGCTGATTATTAGTAGAATAAAGTTGTAATTTCTGGTTTTCTTATAACGTATTTATTCTCAGTGTCATATAGTTTAAAGTGAAAAAGCAAATTTAATTTGGTTTGTTTTTGAGAAA
>DQAM01000026.1 GCA_003523545.1 Dysgonomonas sp. | reverse complement strand
GCCTGGCTGAATCCTTACCGCGTAAAACTATCGGAAAACCAGACATTGATAAAAGACCATCTTTATTACAAAGAGCCGCATAGATTCGTAAAATACGGGACTCAAATATTTTTTGATCCCGGATTACCGGAAAACAGGCTGTATATTTGTAAGGTGGTGAAAGATATCGTCAGCCGTTATGATGTGGATGCTGTCCACATGGACGATTATTTTTACCCTTATCCCATTGCAGGAAAAGATTTTCCGGACAATCAAAGCTTTGCAAAGTATGGCAGTGAACAAGGATTTTCGCCTTCCCAAAGATTAGACTGGAGAAGAAATAACGTAAATACCCTGATACAGGAAATAAAACAAACCATAGTCTTAACAAAACCCTGGGTACGTTTCGGAATAAGCCCTTTCGGCATCTACCGCAATAAAAGAAGCACCCCAAATGGCACGGGTAGTGATACCAATGGCCTTCAGAATTACGATGATTTATATGCTGATATTAAATTATGGGTGAAGAACGGCTGGATAGACTATAACATGCCGCAGGTATATTGGGAAATAGGGCATAAAGCTGCCGATTATACAACTTTAGTTAAATGGTGGGCAGAAAATAATTACGAACAACCCCTGTATATCGGCCAGGATGTTACACGTACAATGGATGCCGTTTCTGCTTCGGGAAAGAATCAGCTGGAAGATAAAATGAATCAGCAGAGAAATCAGCCGAATATACACGGCAGCTGTATGTGGTCGGGATATAACATCGCTGAAAACTATAAGGGGATAGCAGACCGCCTTAAATCGGACTACCACAGGTATCCGGCTTTGATACCGCCTTACAGCCACATGCACCGGGGTAAGCCTAAGAAAGTGAAAGATATAAAGGAAATATACACTGCAAACGAACACGTATTGGAATGGAAAGCCGACGGTAAGAAAGGCAGTCCCGAAAGTCCTGTTTACTTTGTTATTTATCGTTTTGCAGACGGACAAAAAGAAAATCTGGATGATGCACAGAATATCGTGGGTACTACCCGCAATCCCTATTATGTGCTGCCTTACGAAGGGGGTACAAAAAAATACAAATATGTGATTACGGCAGTAGATGCCTTTCATAATGAATCGAAAGGGAAATCAAAAAAAATTAAACTTTAATATATCAGATGAGCAGGAATACATTTGAGATGATTGCTAAAACGATGGCCGGATTGGAAGATGTTCTGGCTGAGGAATTAACTTCTCTCGGGGCTAATAACATCCAGTTGGGACGCCGGATGGTCTCTTTCACAGGAGATAAAGCGCTCCTGTACAAAGCAAATATACATTGCCGCACCGCTCTTCGTATATTAAAACCCATACACAATTTCAAGGCGAAAAATGCAGATGAGGTATATGCTGAAATTAAAAAGATGGACTGGCAAAAATACCTTACCGAGAAAAATACTTTTTCGGTAGATTCAGTTGTATTTTCGTCTGTCTTTACTCATTCCAAATTTGTGGCCTACCGCGTAAAAGACGCCATTGTCGATTATTTCACGCAAAAGACAGGCAAGCGCCCGTCGGTAAGCGTTTCAAATCCCGACCTTCTGATCAATATACATATTGCCGAAAATCAATGTACATTGTCGCTGGACAGCTCCGGCGAATCTCTGCATAAAAGAGGCTACCGCAACTCGCAGACGGAAGCTCCTCTCAACGAAGTACTTGCAGCCGGCATGATTCTTAAAACAGGATGGCGCGGCAATTCCGATTTTGTCGACCCGATGTGTGGTTCGGGCACCCTATTGATCGAAGCAGCCATGATAGCCATGAATATACCTCCGGGAATTTACCGGACAAGTTTTGCTTTCGAGAAGTGGATTGATTTCGATTCCGAATTATTTGATATGATATACAATGATGATAGCGGCGAACGCGAATTCAAACATCGTATTTATGGGTCGGACATATCGCCTAAAGCAATTGCAATTGCTTCCGAGAACATAAAAAATGCCGGTGTCGCAAAATATGTGGACTTGAAGACTATTTCTTTTCAGGATTACAAAAAAGCACCATCAGATAGAGGCATATTGATTACAAATCCCCCTTACGGAGAACGGATTAAACCTGACGATCTATCCGGTCTCTATGAAATGATCGGAGAACGCCTAAAGCACGTATTCCCGGGATATGAAGCATGGATACTGAGTTATAAAAAAGAATGCTTCAACAAACTGGGACTCAGGCATTCGTTGCGCATCCCGCTGATGAATGGTTCTCTGGAATGCGAATTCCGGAAATATGAATTGTTCGCAGGAAAAAAATATGAGAAAAAACAGGAAAAGAACACAGAATCCTAAAAAAGACGAATAAATCTTCTTACCGCCTTTTCTTACGTATATACCATGATTTTTTAGCAGTTTTGGGCGGCCTTGTCCATGTCCAGTTCCAGTTAATAGTCTGGCGGAGCCTTCTCAGGAAACGTTTGGATGGTTTATCTAAAATGTAAGACTCGATGTGGCGTTTGCGTTTTTCTTCCAGAATCTCGTCCCGGTCTATCAATATGCCCGTTTCCTCCACATTACCGAAATCATCGTTTACGGCAGTACCGAAAACCTTCATTCGGGGGGACAGCCCCATATATGCATTGACAAGCGGAGGAATATTAGTTCCTTTTCTTCGGATAGTTGTGTTTAAGATTTTGTAGTCGCTCTTGAATTCGTTTTCCGTAAACAATCTGTCTAGTTTACGGGTATCTGTACTTATAACCACACTCCGTTTAGGATACACCAGTCGGTCAGGATCGGGAAAATGCTTGTTCATGAAGTATAAAATCATATCGCGCGCCCCGGTATCATACGTATCATACATCGTGACTTTACCGAAAAAATACTTCATAGACGGTTCAGCAACGGATAAAGCTCCTAATCCGTCCCACAAATTATCCAGGACAAAAATGCCTTTTTTAGAACCCGCACGGGTGCTCTGATACTCCAGAGAAACAAAAGAGCGTCCCAGTTCTATGGTATACGGAAGATATTCTTCAATGAATTTAGGAGAAAAATGAAACAAATGAGAAGTGGCTAATTCCGGCTCGCCATTTTTATCGAATACAATATCAGGACCGCAGATAAAACGGTATCCGCCCAATATCTCCTCTTCTTCCGGACTCCATACAATCAGCTGTTTGTAAGGATTATCCATTTTATCATATTCGTCGATGTCGACCGATTTCCCGGTTCCACCGCCGTAATAACGGAAAGCTATCTCACGCAGCCTGCCTATCTCAAGCATCACATTCGGGGAATTATGATGCGTGACAATATAAATTTCATTGTTAGCTTTATTGCTCTTACGCAGGAATTTATCCTTAGTAAGTTCAGCTTTCAATAATTGTCTGTCAACAGCAGGAATAATACTCTCCATATATTATTTTTCTCAACTTTTAGCCTACGCTAATTTATAAGTCTGGTTTCTGACCTCTTCCGTCCACTGCCTTATAGTCCGCTTAGAGTCGAACTGTGTATAAGGAATAGGCTTCCCGAAACGGATGGTAAAAGTCTGATTCTTATTTTTGAACATTTCATCCGGAAGAAAAAACAATTCTACGTTAAACCGCACTCCTATCTTCTTCCTGAAATTTGCAAATCTATAAAAGAAATTCGAATTATGCGCATCGAAATATACAGGAATTACATCCCTTTTGCTCTCTATCGCTTTTTGGATAAATGATTTCTGCCAAAGTAAATCGATTATTTTACCATTGATTTTCCGGGAACACAACCCTGCTGGGAAAGTAATTATCTGATTATCCGAAGCATAAGCATCGGTGAGGGCTTTAGCTTTATCTTTTGCCTGACTGCCGTATTTATTTACCGGAATAAATATCGGCTGCAGGTTTTTTATAAAATATAAAACATCATTTACCAGATACTTGATCTTGTTATCAAAATGACGGCCGATAACAGCAGAAAGACAAATACCGTCCAAACCTCCTAACGGATGATTCGACACGAAGACATAACGCCCGTCCTTCGGTATACCTTCTAATCCCTCCACATCCAGATTCAAACCGAAATATCCGACCACCGCCTCCATAAAATCGACACCGTATTTATCTGCATAAATAGTCAATATCTCATTCAGCTCATCCAGATGAATTTTACGTTTGATATAATTGATTGCAAAGCGGGGTGTCTTTTTGTATAGCTTTGGAGCTTTCTCCCTAAAGACTTTATCGAGGTCAAGCAAATGAGGGGTTTGTATTTCCTGATTTTCCATTATTCTATTCCGATTTGACACACAAACAGATGTAAAGATAACTCATTTTGAAATATTTTTTACTGCATTTCCTGATAATTAGATTTTTTAGCTTTACAGAACATGAATACTTTCCACCCATTTCCATAAATACCATTTATAAAAGCTTTATAGTTAAAAGAAATTACCTATATTAATAACTCAAGCACAACCCTGTCGAAAAGATTTTTAAACATTTGTTTATTAAAAATTTAGCCTGTTGATAACTTTTTTATAAAAAATTAGTGTTCAAAAGTGGGGAAAAGTGGATAATTTTATAACTTTACGTTCTCATGGTATACCGTACAGAAAAATGTAACGTATTGATTTATGCAATTTTTAGGTAGTATAGAAGCTAAAATAGACGCCAAAATGCGTGTATTCGTGCCTGCAAACTTCAGAAAGGTTTTACAGGCAGGAGGGCAATCTGTACTTATCCTTAGAAAAGACATTTTTCAGGATTGTCTGGTATTGTATCCCGAATCGGTTTGGGAGGCTGAAATTGAGAAACTGAGAAGCAGGTTGAGCCGTTGGGACAGGAAAGAGCAATTACTTTTCCGTCAGTTCGTTGTCGACTCCGAACGCCTCGAACTAGATGCTAACGGAAGAATTCTGATACCGAAACGATGCCTGCAGATGATAGGCGGAGAAGCTGAAATACAGTTTCTCGGGGTGGATAACACCATAGAGATATGGGCAAAAAATCAACTTTATGATTCGCTGATTGCTCCAGAAGACTTTGCTGAAGAAATCCAGCGCATAATGAACGGAGGCAATGCAGATGAGCGATAAAGACAAAACGGTCAGGACAGCCGAAGCATACCATGTACCTGTGATGCTCAAAGAAAGTGTCGACGGAATGGACATATCGGAAAATGACATTTGCGTCGATGTCACATTCGGAGGAGGGGGCCACTCCCGCGAGATACTTTCACGTTTAGGAGAAAAAGGGCATTTATATGTTTTCGATCAGGATGAAGATGCCATCCATAATATTGCCGATGACAGCAGGATGACTTTTATCCGCAGTAATTTCCGGTATCTGAAAACGTTTCTGAAATATTACGATGTCACATCTGTCAATTCTATCCTAGCCGACCTGGGGGTATCTTCACACCATTTCGATAAAGACGAAAGGGGATTCTCATTCCGCTACGAAGACAGTGCTCTAGATATGCGCATGAACCGTCAATCCGGATTGACTGCCTCTAAAATTCTGAACGAGTATAGTGAAGAAAAGATAGCAGATGTACTCTATTTTTACGGAGAACTGAAACAGTCCCGGCAAATCGCTTCCGCGATTGTAAGAAAAAGAAAGGAACGGCCTTTCCGTCAGATAAGAGACTTATTGGATATTCTCAGCTCTTATACCAAAGGGGGCAAAGAAAAAAAAATACTGGCCCAGGCATTTCAGGCATTACGCATCGAAGTAAACCAGGAAATGGATGCGTTGAAAGATATGCTGAGCCAGGCACGGGATATATTAGCCCCGGGGGGACGTATTTCGGTTATCACCTACCATTCGCTGGAAGACAGGATGGTGAAAAATTTCTTCAAGACAGGAAATTTTGAAGGCACATTAGAAAAGGATTTTTACGGAAACAGCATTTCGCCTTTCCGGCTTATCAATAACAAGGTAATCGTTCCCAGAAAAGAAGAGCAGGAAATGAATCCCCGCTCGAGAAGCGCGAAATTACGCATCGCCGAAAAGATATAAGCAAGATGAAGCCGAAAGATATTAAAAAAGGAATTATGCACGTTTTGAGCGGGACAATCTTAACCGAAGATTTTTTCGTCAAGAATTTCCGTTTCATCATCATTGTGTTTTGTATTGCAGCTTTATATATAAGCAACAGGTATTCCTGTATTTCGAAACTGGCAGAAATCGAATCTCTCAAAGCAGACCTGAAAGATGCGAAATACGAGTCGCAGACTATCTCGTCCGAACTCACAAGCATCAGCCGGCAGACACAGGTAAAATCATTGATCGAGAAGAACGGACTAGACCTGAAAATGTCAACCCAGCCCTTATATAAAGTAGAACAAAAGTAGTTATCAGCATATATGGCTCAGGACAATAAAAATAAAAGAAAAGCAGTCGTTATTAACCGTTACGGATGGGTAGTGATGGCTTTCCTCGTTATATTTATTGTCATCTTTGCATACATTATCCGCATCATGTTCGTCGAAGGCGAAGAATGGAGAGCCTTGGGCGAGAAAGAGACCATAAAAAGGGACAGGGAAATAAAGCCGGTGCGAGGCAATATTTATGCCTGCGACGGCCGTTTGCTGGCAACAAGCGAGCCATTGTACGGCGTGTATATGGACTTTATGGCAGAGGGCATCCGCAAGGATACCTTGATGAAATACGTAGATGAACTATCTAAAACTTTAGCAAAAAAATTCCCCGACAGAAGTTCCGCACAATACAAAAAAGTGATACTGGACGGATGGGAATTGAGCCGGAAGGAAATTGCAGAAATCGAAAAAGCTAAAGCAGAAGGTTCAGACAAAAAGGTACGTACAAAAAGCCGTCATATCCGATTAATCAAAAGGGATATAAATTATGTACAACTCAAAGAGCTCCGCACTTTTCCTTTTCTCAATCAACGTTCTAACCGCTCCGGCCTCTACACGGAAGAAAGAAGCCAGCGTGAAAAACCTTTCGGACGCCTGGCCGGCCGTACTATCGGATCGATCTATAAAGATGCTGCCCTGGGAGGCGCCAGCGGGGTAGAGCTGAAATATGACTCTATCCTGAGGGGAAAACCCGGCATAAAAAGCCGTCAGAAGATACAGGGAAGATGGATAGACATAGTGGAAGTGCCTGCCACCGACGGACTGGATGTAGTAACTACTATCGATGTCGACATACAGGACATCACCGAAAATGCTTTGCGTGACAAGTTGATCGAGACAGATGCAGAATCGGGAACAGCTATTGTCATGGAAGTTACCACCGGAGAAATAAAAGCGATCTCCAACCTCGACAGACAAACGAAAGGAGAATATGCGGAAGGTAATCCTAATGCTTTTTCTTACATGAATGAACCCGGTTCTACCTTTAAAACCCTTTCGATGATGGTAGCTCTGGAAGATGGGGTAGTCCGTCCCGAAGATAAATTCCATGTAGGAACGGGACTCTATCAATATAAAGGAAAATGGGTAAGAGACCATTACTGGCAAAGAGGACAGGATCGCGGAGACATTACCGCCGCGGAGGGAATGCACATTTCGTCCAATATTGTTTTAGCCAAAACCATCTTGAAGGGATATGAAAACGATCCGACAAAATATGTGCAACGGCTTCACGATTTAGGCATCACCCGGAAAATAGACTGGGATGTTCCACTGAAAGGAAAAGAAGGTACGGCTGTAATACGTTTCCCGGACGATAAGGCAAACTACTGGTCTAAAACAACCCTTCCGTGGATGGCTTTCGGATACGAAACCCAAATCCCGCCTATATATATACTTATGTTCTACAACGGCATAGCCAACAACGGCACTATGATAAAACCTTTTACGACTAAAGCATTCCTAAAAGACGGAAAGATTCAGGAGGAATTCAGCACCGAAGTAATAAATCCTTCCCTGTGTTCGGAAAGAACCTTGAACGAAATCAAAGAAATGCTGGTCGGAGTCGTGAATGAGGGAACAGGTAAAGCCATCAGATGTGATGAGTTTCAGGTAGCAGGAAAAACAGGTACGGCCCAGATTGCATCCGGAGGAGGATATGCCGGGCACTTTGTTTCTTTCTGCGGGTACTTTCCGGCAGAGGCTCCCAAATATACCATATTCGTAGGTATCCGCAAACCCAAAGGCATTCCTTCGGGAGGTTTAATGCCGGGTGCCGTATTTAAGAGAATAGCCCAGGAGGTATATTCGAGGAATACATTCATAACTCCGAAGGACTGTCCGGTGGATTCGACATTGACTAAGATGCCTTATACAAAAGCAGGGCGGTACGACCAGACAGAAAAAGTACTGGCCAGCCTGAATATCCCTTACCAATTCTCGGAAACGGATGCTCAATGGATTCGTACAAACATCACCGATAATAATCTGGAATTACATAAATCCACAGTCCATGAAGGATTGGTACCCGATGTTCACGGCATGGGGGCGAAGGATGCACTATTCTTACTTGAAGAAGCAGGCCTGAAAGTCGCGATTAACGGATACGGCAAAGTAAGGTCTCAATCTCTTACGGCAGGAAGCCGTGCGGTGAAAGGCTCACGTATTACTCTCGAACTTAAATAAAATGAGTATGGAACTAATTAAGTTGACAGCAGATATACAAAACGACATCGTCAGTATAAAAGGCAATAAAGATATTAATGTAGCGGGCATTGCAACCGACTCGCGCAAAGCCGGGACTAATTTTCTTTTCATTGCCATACAAGGTGTTCAGGCCGACGGCAGAGAATTTATACCGAAAGCTATCGAGCAAGGTGCAAAAGTCATTGTATACGAAGGAGAAACAGACACTTCAGACTCTGACATCACTTATATACAGGTAAAAGACAGTGCTGATGCCACAGGAAAAATAGCTTCGGCGTGGTTCGACCATCCTTCAACCAAACTAAAACTGGTAGGTGTTACCGGAACAAACGGCAAAACCACCACTGCTACCCTATTATATGACATGTTCCGCAAATTAGGTTATGGAGCAGGATTGCTTTCGACAGTCTGCAACTTTGTCAACGACACGCGCTTCCCAGCTACCCATACTACGCCGGATCCCATTACGTTAAATGAGTTTCTTGCAAAAATGGTAGACGAAGGATGCGAATATGCCTTTATGGAAGTAAGTTCACATGCCATACATCAGAAGCGCATAAGCGGTTTAGAATTCGATGGAGGTATTTTTACCAACCTTACTCAAGACCATTTGGATTATCATCAGACCATGTCCGAATATCTGAAAGCCAAAAAAGCTTTCTTCGATAATCTTCCGTCAAACGCTTTCGCCCTGACAAATACGGATGACAAGAACGGCCTGGTTATGTTGCAAAATACAAAAGCTAAAAAACACACCTATTCGGTGAAAGGTTTGGCTGATTTCAAAGCACGTATTATTGAAAAGCATTTTGACGGAACAGCCATAGAGATCAACGGAAGGGAACTCGAGGTGCAGTTTGTCGGTGTATTTAATGTATACAATCTTCTGGCAGTCTACGGTGCAACCGTCCTGCTAGATCAGGACTCTAACGACGCATTGGTTGCCCTGAGTACGCTCCATTCAGTCGCCGGACGATTCCAGACTATCCGTTCAAAAGAAGGATTCACGGCGATAGTCGATTATGCACACACCCCGGACGCCCTTGTGAATGTGCTTGGAGCAATCCACGAAGTTCTCGAAGGAAGCGGACGGGTAATTACGGTAGTAGGGTGCGGGGGCAACAGGGATAAGACTAAACGCCCGATCATGGCGCAGGAGTCGGCAAGATTGAGCGACCAGCTGATTGTCACATCCGACAACCCACGCTTCGAAGAACCTCAGGCGATTATAGACGATATGCTGGCAGGTCTCGACCCTGTGATGATGAAAAAAACATTGAGCATTGTCGAGCGCGAACAGGCTATTAAAACAGCCTGCACCCTGGCTCAACCGGGAGACGTAATACTTATTGCAGGAAAGGGGCACGAAGACTACCAGGAGGTAAAAGGCGTGAAACATCATTTTGATGATAAAGAAGTCGTTGAAAAATATATTCAATAATAATAAGTTATCCGATGAAACAGCCACTGGTCTTATTTCTTTTTTTACTATCCATATCATTACATTCCCAGAATGATGATATGCTGTTAGGAAAAATCAGTAAAAAGGATTTGATGAAAGCCCCTTATCAAAGCTGGTTTTTGCAAGGATATAACAGCTATATACCTG
>DQAM01000025.1 GCA_003523545.1 Dysgonomonas sp. | reverse complement strand
GAAGTTATCCTGTGTACGCCTCCCAATAAAGAAGGGAATATCAATCCGGCAATATTGTTTGCCGCTAAAACTGCAGGAGTAGACAAAATTTTCAAAGCCGGCGGAGTACAAGCTATTGGAGCTATGGCCTATGGAACAGAAACGATTCCTAAAGTTTACAAGATATTCGGCCCCGGTAATCAGTATGTAACTGCGGCCAAACAAATAGTCAGCCTGAAAGATGCAGCTATAGATATGCCTGCAGGTCCGTCGGAAGTGCAAGTAATAGCGGACGACAGCGCCGATCCGGCATTTATAGCATCCGACCTTTTATCACAGGCAGAGCATGGAGCCGACAGCCAGGTAATATTAACCACTACCAGCGAACATTTAATTGCTTCGGTAATGGAAGAAATCGAAAAACAATTGTCCAAGCTTCCACGCCGTGATATGGCTGAAAAAGCCCTGCAGAACAGCAAAGCCATTTTGCTGAAAAACAATGAGGAAATTATAGAACTTACTAACGAATACGCACCCGAGCATTTAATTATCGAAACGGAGAATTATAATGAACTGGCCGAGAAAGTAATTAACGCCGGTTCTGTATTTCTAGGACATTATACACCCGAAAGTGCGGGAGATTACGCTTCCGGGACTAACCACACATTACCTACCAACGGCTATGCCAAAGCATATAGCGGAGTTAATCTGGACAGCTTTATCCGTAAAATAACTTTCCAGGAAATATCTAAAGAAGGTATATCCAATCTGGGAAAAACTATCGAAGTAATGGCTGAAAACGAACTGCTCTATGCCCATAAAAATGCAGTAAGTTTAAGAATAAAGCAGGATTAATGGTATTTCAGATTATAGAGTATAATAGTGGAGAATACCTGCAAATGGTAGACTTGCGTTACGAAGTATTAAGGAAACCATTAAAACTGACATTCACACCAGAAGATTTAGAGAAAGACAAACAAGACCTTCTGCTAATCTCCCGTTATTCCCCTGAAGGAAAAATAACAGGATGCTGCATTCTCACTCCTTTAAATGAACACACTATACAATTACGCCAAATGGCTGTTGCTGATTTCATGAGAGGTAAAGGTTTGGGAAGCGAGCTGCTGAATTATGCGGAGACAACCGCATCGGAAAGAATGTTTTCTTATATATATCTGCATGCGCGGGAAACCGCTATCGATTTTTACAAAAAGAACGGATACACAATAGAAGGAGACCGATTCATCGAAGTCGGCATCCCCCATTTCGAAATGATAAAGAAATTATAACTATGGAACATCAGGAAGTTTTAGATATTGTCTCAAAATATATAGATATTAATCTTACAGCATTTGCTAAACCGCAGCGGGGAGTAATCCACATCGAAAAAAGAGACCCGATGTATGGCGGTAACGGTGTGGTCTATATGCTTTCCCTGTTCGAAAAGGGAGAATTGGTGAATAACCGCATCGCAACATACATGATACTGCTGAATAAAAATGATGAAGCGGGTTTTCATGAACACGGGACAAAAAAGGAACAGGAACTTTATATTATAGTACATGGCGAAGGAGAATATGCCGAGCGTATCGGAGAGCATAATATTACCCGCAGCCTCAATCTAAAAAAAGGAAATATAACTTCTGTTCAAGGTCTTGATAATTATCATTCTATCCGGAATACAGGGGACGAACCCCTCATTATTTTCGTAGTCACAACTTACGAAGCCTCAAAGTAACCAGAACGGAATTCGATTATATAACAAAATAGAGGGACCCGCGGGTGCCTCTATTATTTATATACCTCCTTTTCTGCGTATTCACACAGAGAATAACTCTTAGCATCTTTACCTTTATATACTCTATATTCATAATAAAATAAGTTTTATTTGAAATGCAATTGTCTATTAACAAAAATATTGGCAGTTAAAGCAAAATATTTCCTATCTTTAAAACGAAGAAATCTAATCCTTACAAATTTTACAAGTTATCATCTGAATACTAATATTCAAAAATTGAAAACATGGAAAACTGCAATTTTGATAAAAGGGAAATAGATGTATTAGGCACCATTTCCAGATATGTAGACATCAACGCCTTTCCGGCCGGAAAATCCAAACAGTTTGATTTTGATATAAAAGAAGATAGATCATGTAATATGAATATTTACCAGGTGTCTGTTTTAGATAAAGGCGGAAACAATAACTGCATCGGAAAATATATAGTTCTTATGAATACGGGAGATAAAATAGATTTCCTTGAATACAGGGAGCATAAAGACCAGGAACTATATATAGTAATAAACGGATGCGGTGAGTATACAGAATTTTCTCCGGATAATTCTCTGCTGAGAAAATCAATCATTGAAAAAGGAAATATCACATCCAACCAAAGCAATAGCAGTTCACATACGATTATCAATACCGGAGACGAGCCTTTAATAATTTTTATGGTTATTAACAGCGCTGTAATGGTTTAAATATATTAATATGTGTGCCCGTATTAATAGCAGCTTATAGTTTTTCCGGCAAAGATTCTTAACTTTATATTCATATTTTAAAACCTGCTGTATAGTCAACAGCACCTATCGCATATTTATTTATGAATATAAAAGATTTTATACTGAAAGGAAATCTGGTCTTACAGATTTCCATAGGTTTACTCATAGGCATCCTGTTAGGAATATTTCTACCCCGTACAGCGTCTTCCCTACATTTTCTGGGCGATTTATTTTTGAATGCTTTGAAAGCCGCCGCTCCTATTTTGGTTTTCTTACTGATAGTTTCGGCTATAGCCAATCACAAAAGTGAACAAAAGTCAAATATCAAAGCCGTTTTAGTACTCTATATATTAGGCACATTCCTTGCAGCAGTAACAGCTGTACTGGCAAGCACTATATTTCCCTCCATAATAACACTCCGCGGATACGAAGCGGCAGATTTACTACCCCCGTCAGGTATATTGGATGTATTATCTGATATATTATTCAAGATAGTGGATAACCCAGTCAATGCCGTTATTAATGCCAATTTTATCGGAATACTGGCCTGGTCTGTCGGAATAGGATTTTTCATGCGTAAAGCTTCCGACGGCACCAAACAGATGTTTACCGATCTTTCGGATGCTGTCATCAAGATTATAAGGGTAATCATCCGTTTTGCACCTATAGGAATATTGGGACTTGTAGCTTCTACGATCGCTGAAACAGGTCTGGGTACTCTGCTCGAATATTTGCACGTCGTATTGGTTTTGGCCGGGACGATGATTTTTATTGCATTAGTGGTTAATCCTTTGATTGTGTTCGTTAAAATTAGGCGCAACCCCTACCCTCTTGTTTTTACCTGCCTTAAAGAAAGTGGCATCACTGCATTTTTCACGCGCAGCTCAGCGGCGAATGTTCCGGTCAATCTGGCACTTGCAAAAAAAATGAAACTCAATGAGGATACTTATTCCATCAGTATCCCGTTAGGCGCAACTATCAATATGGAAGGAGCGGCCGTTACCATAACTGTGCTGACATTAGCAGCAGTTCATACACTGGGTATACAGGTCGATCTGCTTACCGCCATTCTTCTGAGTGTGATAGCTGCCCTGGGAGCCTGCGGAGCATCGGGTGTCCCGGGAGGTTCTTTGCTGCTCATACCTGTTGCGGCCAGCTTATTCAATATACCTACCGATACGGCTATGATGGTTGTCGGTGTAGGGATGACGATCAGCGTAATTCAGGATTCGATGGAAACTGCATTAAATTCCTCAACCGATATATTATTTACCGCGGCAGCCTCCATTGCCGAAGATGAAAAGAAAGGGAAATAATCTAGTTATTAGCAATAAAAAAAGCATGGGAATATTCCCATGCTTATTATAATAAATTCTCAACTAAATTTTATTCGGTTCTGTGAGTAATCAACTGAACTATTGATGTTACTTTAACTTTATTTATTCCTTTATCCGGATATTTTTTCTTATATTCTTCAGTTAAATCAGCTTCCAGATTAAAGTTGAGATCACTAAGGGATTTATCAGATGTCTTCTCCAATGCAAAATAATCATAGAATACTTTAGCAGCATCTTTATCCTTTTCAAAAATATAGCCCATTTTAGCTCCGGATGTTTGAAGATTAAGCGACTCATCTTCTATTCTATAAGTTCCGGACACATCCGTTGTACTGTTCCACCACTGCTTATACGAGGCAAAAGTCTGGGAGGATGTTCTTGAAAAATCATATAAATAACCTTCTTTCAATATCATATTTTTTTCAATTTCTTCCTTTATTGCTTTTAGAGTCGTTTCATCACTACCTGAATATTCAGTCTCAATCTTAACAACACCAAAAGCCATATATGGTTGGATGATTTTAATTGCCACTTGTAGCTGCTGTTCACTTTCCGTATCCGTAATCTTTAACGTTCCGTTTCCTAATTGGAGAGGTTTAATGGTAATCATACCGTTTTGTTCGGCAGCGGTGAATAAAGCTGGATCACTAGCTTCTAATTGATAAGCACCATTGCCATACACACCAAAAGCTACATCTTCGCCTACTTTAGGATATAAAGTATTAAATCCAACATACAATTCTTTTGTACTGTCATTACAGGAAGAAAATCCTGTCAATAAAATAATAGAAGAAAGGAATAAATAAAATAAGTTTTTGGTTTTCATCGTTTTGCGATTTATATTATTAAATAATTAATTCATCTTATATTTCAACTCTATTTTTAGATGTTATTTTTAATAAAACGTTGCATGTTATCAGGTAAATTAATATAATTTTCACCTAATAAAATAAAAGAAACTGACTCAATAATAATTTTCCTTATTAGATTGTCATCCTGACCGCAGGGAAGGACCTCTTTGATCGAAAAAGATGCTTCGCTAATAGCTCAGCATGACAAGAGAGTCGATCACTTTGATAGTGTAAACTGACTTTTGAGACAGTTTTTCACATATAGTATTGTGGTATTTTCTATTTTATCTTTTGATAAACACGGACATAATCAACCTCCATTTTATGAGGGAACAGTGAGTCGTCTACACCTTCCCGGCCTCCCCAATTACCGCCTATAGCCAGGTTCAGCAAAAGATGAAACTGCTGGTCGAACGGCCATGCATCTTCTCCTGCCTCATCGTTGTAGAAAGTGAAATAATTGGTATCGTCTATATAGCTCCTGATTTGCTTTTCATCCCATTCTATGCAGTACACATGAAAATCAGACACAGCAGTATTGCACCATATAGCGTTTCCTACCTGGGTATCTTCTATATGATTGTATTTCTCGGTATGCACAGTAGAGAATATGGAATCCACGTCGTATCCGACATGCTCCATTATATCTATTTCCCCGCTCCGGGGCCAATTCCCGTAGACATTCTCCGTCGGGAGCATCCAGATAGCAGACCATGTTCCCTTTCCGCCGGGTAATTTAGCGCGCACCTCTATCCGTCCGTACTTCCAATCACCTTTGCCCTTCGTGGTAAGCCTGGCCGATGTATAAGGTTTATCTCCCGCCTCTTCTTTCAAAGCCGTGATGGTAAGAATACCGTTTTCCACAAATACGTTTTCTTTATTTTCAGTATACCATTGCTGCTCGTTATTACCCCATCCGTATTTATTACCGGCTGTATCGAAATTCCATTTTGAATCATCAGGCATCCCTTCGTAATCAAACTCATCGTTCCATACAAGTTCCCAAATACCCGCCTCAGTCTCCTGAAAACGATATTCCGGCGGTGACTTTTTACAGCCGATATTTCCAAGTATAGGAATTAAGACCACAAAAAGGATTATATAACGAATCTGATACATAACATCAATTTTGGGATAAATATAGAAAGAAAATATTATGTAAATTAGCCGTTTTTATATTTTTATTAATTATCTGAAACTCATAATTGTGAATTTTATTCATATTTTTACGCTATTATTTAAAAAATCCGCAAATCCATAAATCTAAACATAAAAGCTATGAAGTTATTCGGAAAATTACTGACACTCACACTCATCTTTATATTTCATCCTATTCAAGCGCAACAGATCGGAAGAGCGGT
>DQAM01000340.1 GCA_003523545.1 Dysgonomonas sp. | reverse complement strand
TACATCCGCTGATAGGTGATATATATTTCCCTTGTATTATCGGCTGTAGGAGTTGTATCTTTGTTGTCTACCCAGCCTGTAAAGAATATCCTATACCATCTGCCGTTATAAAACAAGTCGATATTCATCGTTTCCTGTGAAGTGGTGCCAAAATCCAGCGAAGTAGCGGGAGTCGATGTTCCCAAAAACATATTCTGTCCATAGCCCATGTACATACCGTTATCCAGGTTTTGGTATCCGCCGGGAGCAAGAACGACGTTGCTTCTTCCCCGTCCTTCTATGGATGTTACCCCGCCCCACCAATATTTGACAGGGTTCTGTGAAACATTATATATACGCGGAGTAAATGTAACCGGAGCTTCTGCACTGGCTGAAGATGCGCTAAAGTAAGCATCGAGCCTGAATACATCTTCTATTACCGGCATATCACCGATCAGGTCACTCGCTTTATTCGATTCCCCGAAAACACTTGCGGACATACTCCCGTGCCAGAAAACAATGTCTCCTTGCCTCAAAGAATTAGCTCCCACTACCGCAGTACAGTTAAAACCGAAAAAATCTATGTCGAAACTTGCAAGCTCGGGACTAGAAGCCGAAGGGGTACCTGTAAGCGTAAATATAAGTTCTCCGTTGCCATAAGCCAGGTTTCCCGGCTGAAGCGTAACTGTAAGGCCCGTAACACCGGTAGAAGATACAGGTGTGCCAAAAGAATAAAATCCCCCATTTCCACCCATATATGGAATGATAAGTACCCCGTCGTAAGGTTCTCCTGCCTTATAGGAGATAGGGCTTATTCTGGCATTTATACAATCGAGTCCTGTAATTTCCGGATCTTTGCTTGTACCAGTTGTAAACTGAACCCATTCTTCCCCGTTCCAATACAAATAACCCGTTGTCTTAAGACCTGCGGCACCTGTATTATAAACCAACAAGCCCGCTATCGGACTTGGTATGGTTAATACATCTGTACTCGACTCTAATGCTACACGAGGAAATATTACTCCCCTGTTTGTACTGGCGATATCCAGAATAGAGGATGGTTCGGGATTCTCCGTACCGATTCCTACCTGCGCGTGTATAGTGAAAGAGCATATTGTAACAAACAGAAAGTTTAATAGAATAATGGAAAATCTTCTTTTCATAAAGTTATGTATTAAGTAATCACCCTATCACCGGTAATGCCGGAACATTAAATTTATGTTTATTGATAACCTGAATACCAAGAACCGGGGTAGATTATAATGTGCTTACTGCTAATAAATAAAAAACATATTTTATGATGGATTGTTCAACGATGAAGATTACACAGAAGTAATAATGGAATGATAAATAATGTGCTAAGTAAAAAAATATATGCCTTCTGCAGTACGGTCTTCACCAGATGGTAACTGAAAAAGGCATATTAGGGAAAGTATAATCATAAAATAAAAATACCTTGATTCTCTATTCTTAACTCTTATCCCCCTCTATTCATTTATTGTTACAAAAGTATTCCTTATTTTATTTCTGATACAAACCTATATTAAAGATCTAAAAAATAAAAATGAACTATAAATAACAAAATTGATTTCAAAAAAGGGAAATGTAATTTTAACAATTACTCTTATTCTTAAAATTCTTATTATCAGATAGTAAAATAAAAATATTTTGATATTTACTTATCTGTTTATCAACTTAACATACGATTACAAATAAAAAAAGAGAGCTTAAAATAAGCTCTCTTTTAGCGTCTGAAACGTTTTAAATTATTTCTTATTCAATCTTTCAATACGTTTTTTCAAGTCGGGATGACTGGAAAATAATTTATTGAATTTACTGTTTTCCGGTGATCCTGCTTCTTCTTGCAATTTCAGCAATACACCTAAAGCTCCAGCCATACTGGAAGGATCTTTACCGCATTTTTTAAGGAACTCGTAACCATAATCATCTGCTCCGTTTTCTTGTTTTTGTGAGAATTGCGCATTACCCAATGCTTCGGTCAAATCTCCCAATTGAGAATCTGTAAGAGCTTGCACTTTATCTCCTCCTACCGCTCCGGCAGCTTCCTTCAATGCCGACATCCTAAGCGCAGCCACATACGCGTCTTTTGAATCCTTATTCACTACGTGTCCTATCTCATGACCAATTACCCCTAAAATCTGTTCGTCTGTCATCAAATCCATTAAAGGCGTAAATATACGGATACTTCCGTTTGGACGGGCAAAAGCATTTACATCAGTGACATGATAAGCTTTAATGTCAAGATTATATTCTTTTACGAGGTCAGCAGGAATGTTGGCAACTATATTTTCCAGACGAGCGGCATATGCTTTAGTATTTTCATATTCATCAGTCGTTTTGCACAAATGATTATGTTCATCCTCCCATTTTGTAGATTGGTCTGCATATCCTTTCAACTCGGCATCAGTCAGTGTGAAAGATTTTACACCTTTACTAACTGCGCTGGCAACTTTGTCTACTTTAATCTTTCCAAATTGTGCATGTGCAGAAAAGCTGCATGCGGCAACAAAAACTAACGCAAATAAAATTTTTCTCATAATTTGTTATTGTTTAAATAATTGTAAATGAACTATAGGATAGTCTTTTCCTTCCGAATCTTTTTCGCTGACACCCTTTTCTTTAAATCCAAAATGTTTATAAAAATGCAAAGCCTGCTCATTCTGCAGGTTTACATCCACCCTATCCAATTCCAATTCCCGAATAGCAAAAATAAGTAAATTTTTACCAATACCTAATCCCCGGCTTTCATTTTCTACAAAAAGCATTTCTATCATATCCTTAGACACGCCTAAAAAACCTTTAATATTCTTATTATCATCTAAATAAGTATAGATATCTATATGATAGAAATAAAGAGGCATTCTCGACTTATAGAATTCAAAGTCCTCTTCGCTTAAAAAATGATGGGTAGCTTTTACAGCACTTTCCCATATCTGCAACAACTTGCTATAGCTCTCTTCATATGCTTTTCTTAGATCGGAAGAG
>DQAM01000341.1 GCA_003523545.1 Dysgonomonas sp. | reverse complement strand
TTCCGATCTCATCGATCCAATCGTACAGATTATCGGACGAATAACAATGTACTCCTACGTTTGCCAGGTTTCCGGCCTCTCCTTCTGTTTTGTGTTCTCCAAACCAGTAATATCTGCCGTTGTCATAAAGAACTCCGCCGCCATGGGCATTGATATGCACTCCGTTATTATCGGGCCATAATTCTCCCGGTGTAAATTGTTTTTGCTCGTTATTTTGGCAGGATAAGAGCAGAAGTGATACGAATAAAATAGGAAAATGTTTAATCATAATAGATTTCGATTGATAAACAATTTAAAATATCTGCAATAATAAAACTTTTTTTGATTACTATCAAACTTCTAAATAGTCGAAAAGGCTGTTTCCGCCAGAAACAGCCTTACGTATATAAATATATAACTTATTATCTGAAAGAATCAAACAAAGAAGCGATCATGGCATCAAAAACCGGTTTTTCTTCTTTGGTATAAGTAAGTTTAGCCGTTACCATCGCACCTTTTGACATGATTGTTTTCTGATAGAAAATTTCTTTGCCGTTATCCACGCCCGACACAACAAAAAACAAAGGTTTCAGACTGCTGTACGAAACCTGGCGTTTGCTGCTGGTGCCTCTATCAGCTTCGAATGCTTCGTTAAAAGACAATATTTTGCCGTCTTTAGCTTTACGTTCGTCCTTATAGATGCGTAATTTAGCTTCACCGTCCTTATATAAAAATACCTGCTCGTCCGTATTTTGTGTTTCCGGTTGAAGAATCAGGATATCTTTAGGGTATGTGATCGAATAGCCCAGATTTTCATCGGTATACGATCCTGCCGCAAGAGTTTGCTTCTCTACAGCAGTGCTGTCTGCTTGTACAGACGCATCGGTTTCCGTACTTTTATTTGCATTTCCTCCACAGGCAATCAGTAGGACAGCTGTCGACATCACTATTCCTGCTTTAATTATTTTCATCATTTGATCAAGTTTTATAATTAGTTGCGATAAAGATACTATTTTTCCTTTAATAATGCAGGTTCTTCTTATCAATGTTAAATTGAAAATGGATATAAATATGTGATCTGGAAATTTATCTCTAGTTCTTAAAATACGAAAACAGCCAATGCTTTTTGAAAGAAATTTCCTAATTTTATATCAGAGAAAGAAGTAGAAATTTAAATGCGGACGTTATGAAAAAACTGTTGATAGTATTTATTATTGCTGGAATAGGTGTGGCTTGCAGCGATAGTGTCCCTTGCCGTGACGGTCTGGAAAAACGCCCTATGTATGGTAAAGTACAGAAATGCAAACAGCAGGTGGAGCAAGATAACCAGTTTATAGAAGTCTCGGCAAATCAATACGGTTCCCGCGAAAAAGCCAGTGAAGCGATGGTGCGTTTTGCATGGAAGCATTATGCAGAGGGCAATCTCGAAGCATCTATGGAACGTTTTAATCAGGGATGGTTATTGGATAGCCTCAATTATGAGGTATACATAGGATTTGCTAATATATTAAGCGATAGGGGAGAATTTGAAGAAGCATTGCCCTATGCAGAAAAGTCGGTAAAGCTGAATCCCGAAAGTTCGGATAACTGGCAGTTTCTGGGAGCAACCGCCGAAACATTATATTTCCAGACCAAAGACGAAGAATACTTATCCAGGTCTATAGAGTATCTCAGGAAATCTATATCTATTGATCCCGAAAATGCGATGTCTTATTCCATCCTTACAGAAGTATATAACCTGAGTAATCAAAATGACAGCGCAAGGAAATACATGGAAATTGCAGACCGATTAAACCCTGAACTGATAAGTCAGGAATTAAGACAGAAAATTATGGAGTAATTTCCCATTATATACGCTCTTCCAGGTTTTCTTGTTTGTTAGCCGGATTTAATAATTCGATAACAGCTATCATAATAAATACGCCTACAACGATTGCGTTGGTTATCAATATATCGAGCCTGTAACTGAACGGGATAAGCACAAGAAGTAAAATGATGCCGGCTACATGAGATAGCGGGATGCTGCGGAAAGTAATCCATTTGAACAGGATATTGGCGAGCAGGTAAATAATGGGGCCGAAAATCAGGATAAACAATAATATAGGACTCAATTGTCCGCCGGGTTCGTTGACGACAAATTCATCACCGACGGCGCAAATAATGATTGCTCCTACCAGTATGACATGGATAGCATGGTATTTCAGTCCGAGTGAACCCGGATTATTTACTTTTTCAATTTTATGGGATGCAGCTTCACTGCTGATATCGAAATACACCCACCACATAGCCAGGCTGCCTATGAACGAGACAAGTGATGCTATGATCTTTTCTGTACTCCATACTTCTATTTCACTCAATGAAGCTCCGGTCATAAGGATAGTTTCGCCGAATGCTATAATGACAAATAACTGGCTTCTCTCTACCAGATGATGTCCGTCGATAGTCCATTCTGTTTTCGAATCGGAACGGCCTAATCCCGGCAGATAGAATCCGAACATAGGAGCAGTGTAATCGAGCAGGACCGCAGCTGCCCAGATGTAAATGCGTATATCTGTATCCTGAAATGCACCTATTATCCAGAATACTCCTGAAATGCACATCCAGCCCAATATCCGTTTGTAATTATTGGATATAAGATGGTTGTTTCCCAGTAAAAATAAAATTACCAGAGTGCGTCCTACCTGAATCGTTACATAGCATACGGCAAAAATAACCCCTTTTTCGCCGAACGCTTCCGGCAGGGCTGCCGTCATGAAAAGACTTATGACCATTACGGCAAATAACAAAAGCCTGATAGGGCGTTTGTCGGGGTTGAACCAGTTGGTTACCCACGTAGTATGCTGCCATACGAGCCAGATCCCGAACCATAAGATGGAGGTTTCGAAGAAGCCTTTAGAATCGAGATTATGCAGAAAATAATGGGAAAGCTGCGTTACTGCAAATACGTATATAAGATCGAAGAGAAGTTCCGAAAATGATACCGAATTATCATGTTCCTTTCTATCACGTAAAAGCTTGTGTGTACTTCGAACTTCATTCATTCTATATAAGTTGATTTTTCAGTTTAGATATAAACGGTATAGATTCACCTTTTGTTTATAAATTCAACTCATACAACAAAAAAGGATAAGCACTAAATGAATATGCTTATCCTCTATTTATAAGTAATTACGTAATACCTAATTGAATCAGCTGTTTTTTTGCTGGCGGGCATTTTTTACTATTTCACTGCGTTCGTTTCTGTATTTTTCCCGAAGATTTTTTATTTTTTCTTTCTGAGCTTCGGGAGCAATACGGCTCAATTCAACTGCTTTTTTCTCTTTTACAAAATTCTCTTTCAGGCTTTTGAGTTTGTTTAGGCTTTCTGCATCCAGGTTATTGTGATGGCCTCTGCCTTTTCCGGCATTAAACTTTCCATGCTTTTTCGAATCTTTACGGCCTTTTTCGAAATGATTGCTCATTTTAGCCTGTTGTTCGGGAGTGAGTATCGATTTTACCTGCTCCCTGTGACTGGATGCAAGTTCTTTGCGTTTCGCATTCCGTGCTTCCTTATCGAGGGAATTATCCGCCTTTAAATCCTGCATCTGCTTTCTGAAAGATTCTTTTAATGAAAGCATCTGTTTTTTTTGAGAATCTGTCAGATTCAGGTCGATCTTTGCTTTTCTTGTATGGTGGGCAAAATTCCTATCGCCTTTCCGTGAGTTGTCTCTCCTTTTCTCTACTCTTTTGTCTTTCCTTTCCGATATCTTTGCTTTCTGTTCGGGAGTCAGCAAAGCCTGTATCTGGTTTCTTTTAGAAGTGGAAAGTTCTTTCATTTTCTCGCGTTTTACTTCTTTAGAAAGAGATTGGTCATCCTTTAAAGCTTTAGCCTGAGATTTGAAGTCTTCATTCAATGATTTTAATTTGGTCTGCTGTTCTTCCGAAAGATTGAGTTCTTTCATTATGCGGTGTTCTCCGTTTCTGTGTCCATTCGGTTTTTGTGAGAATGCTCCGAACGATACAGTAGCAAATATCATCAATGATAAAAATAATTTTTTCATATTCTTCTGTCTTTAAATAAGTTTATGGTCTTTAGACAAAAGGCATGCAGGTAGGTTTAAATCATTTTATTTCTTTAATGATTGTCTGTTGAATTTTAACATTTTGTAAAATGCAGAAAAGGCTATCCAATTTCTGGGATAGCCTTGATATAGTGCTTATTAAATGTGACCTTTACAAAATGCCTTGTGACATCATTGCTTTGGCAACTTTCATGAAGCCGGCAACGTTGGCGCCCTTCACATAGTTTACAAAACCGTCGGAATTTGAACCATATTTTACACAATTCTCATGAATGTCCTTCATGATCATTTTCAGACGGTTGTCTACCTCTTCCTGAGTCCAGGTCAATCTCTCTGAATTTTGTGTCATCTCCAATCCCGATACCGATACACCTCCTGCATTTGCCGCTTTACCGGGTGCATAAAGAATTTTAGCGTTGAGTAATGCTTCGA
>DQAM01000342.1 GCA_003523545.1 Dysgonomonas sp. | reverse complement strand
TCATATCGTAGGATTGAACTATGTAAGTTGTTCCCCTTACCGTGTACCTATTGCACGCTTGGCAGCAGCTCAGGCGGCAATCCGTTATAAGTAATATTGAATTATTATGTATTTGCTTGTTTTAAAGACAAAACAAAGATAGTGTGATCAAGGCTTCGGTTTATTATCGAAGCCTTGACTATTCTAATATTCTTAGTTATTTATAAAGATGTACAAATTGAGGTAGGTAGCAAAAGCGACCCATATTATATAAGGTATAAACAATATCGAACTGATCTTATGAACAGGATATGCCTTTACAGCATAGAAAATAATCACTGTCAATAATAAAACGATATCTATCAATCCTAACAATGGATTCTGGAAGTAGAAAAAGCAAATACTCCACAAAAAGTTCAGAATCAATTGAAGAGAGAACACTTTTATGAAGAAAGATTCAGAAGGTATTTTCTTATTGATGATCAATGCTATTGACACACCCATGAACACATATAATATATTCCACATCAGCGGGAAGACATAATTGGGTGGTGTCAACGAGGGTTTATCCAATGTAGGATACCATTCGGATATAGATTGAGATTGAAAACGGCTGGCAATGAAACCTACAAGCAAACAAATCAATACGGAAAAAATTACAACAAACGTCTTTTTCATACAAATATCTTTAAAGAAAGAAACAAGCGGAAAACTACAAATGTTTAAATATTTAAAAGAAAAAAACCTAAGACACAATTATCTCACTTTTTTATTAATTTTGCATACACTGAATAATCAACTAAACAATACACATCATGGCAACACCTCCATTTATGTATCAGGAAACTTTTCCTTTAGGAAAGGATAATACTGAATACTATTTGTTATCGAAAGATTATATTTCTACAACCAATTTCGAGGGGCAGGAAATATTAAAAATTCAACCCGAGGCATTGACGCTTCTGGCTCAACACGCATTTCACGATGTCGAATTCTTATTGCGTCCGGAGCATCAGGAACAGGTAGCAAAAATATTGTCAGATCCTGAAGCCAGTGACAACGACAAATTTGTAGCTTTGACCTTCTTACGCAATGCGGAAATATCGGCAAAAGGTATCCTTCCGTTCTGTCAGGACACAGGAACAGCCATCATTATGGGAAAAAAAGGACAGAATGTATGGACTACCGGGAACGATGAAGAAGCTTTGTCGAAAGGAGTTTATAATACATTCACCGAAGATAATCTCCGCTATTCACAGAATGCACCTCTGGATATGTACAAAGAAGTGAATACAGGCACGAATCTGCCTGCACAAATAGATTTATACGCAATTCAGGGAAATGAATACAAATTCCTGTTTGTCGCAAAAGGTGGAGGATCAGCGAATAAGACTTACTTATATCAGGAAACTAAAGCATTATTGACACCCGAAAAACTGGTGCCCTTCCTTATCGAAAAAATGAAATCGCTGGGAACAGCAGCATGTCCCCCTTACCATATCGCATTTGTAATCGGCGGTACTTCTGCTGAAACTAACCTCAAAACCGTTAAATTAGCTTCTACTAAATATTACGATGAATTACCTACTTCAGGAAATGAGGGTGGAAGAGCTTTCCGTGATCTGGAGATGGAAGCTGTACTATTGAAAGCGGCCCAGGAACTTGGATTAGGAGCCCAATTCGGCGGTAAATATTTCGCGCATGATATCCGGGTGGTTCGCCTGCCACGTCACGGTGCTTCGTGCCCGGTAGGTATGGGCGTATCGTGCTCGGCCGACAGAAATATCAAAGGCAAGATAAATAAAGATGGAATATGGCTGGAAAAAATGGAAGACAATCCGGCTAAGCTTATCCCTGCAGAATACCAGCAAGAAGGGGATGCAGGCGGAATAAAGATAGACCTGAACCGCCCTATGAAAGAAATTCTGGCTGAATTGACCAAATATCCTGTGTCTACCCGCTTATCTCTTTCGGGTACCATTATAGTTGGTCGTGATATTGCACATGCCAAGCTCAAAGAACGTCTCGACAGGGGCGAAGACCTTCCTCAATATATTAAAGATCACCCGATATATTATGCCGGCCCGGCGAAAACCCCGACCGGATATGCCAGCGGTTCGATGGGACCGACTACTGCCGGACGAATGGATTCGTATGTGGACGAGTTTCAGTCGCATGGTGGAAGCCTTGTGATGATAGCTAAAGGGAACCGCAGCCAGCAGGTAACGGATGCCTGCCAAAAGCACGGCGGATTCTACTTGGGAAGTATCGGCGGTCCGGCTGCTATTCTGGCCCAAAACAGTATAAAAAGCCTCGAAGTGGTGGAATATCCTGAACTCGGAATGGAAGCCATCTGGAAAATAGAGGTGGAAGATTTTCCGGCATTTATCCTGGTAGACGATAAAGGGAACGATTTCTTCAAGCAGATAAAGCCGGGTTCAGGCTGTACTGCTTTCTAGCGCCTAAAACTATATAAAATAAAGAAGGCTGTATATGTATTTGAAGTTAATTCAAAAGAGATATACAGCCTTTTTGATTTTATTAAGTATATTCTTAATGTATTACTTCATATCTAACCCAGATCGCACCGCTTTCCAATACTTGAGATTCAATATATTTCAATTTCCTAGGCAATATATCCGGAGGATTTATGTCCGGAGATTTGAATAAAACAGGAGCATTAGTTCCGCCGAACACAACCGGACTGAAAAGGATATTGACCTCATCCAGGAGATTCTCCCTTATCAATGCGCCCGACAATTTACCACCCGATGTAGTCATAATACACTTTACACCTAATTTTGAATAAAGTTTTCGAAAAGCATCTTTCAAGTCTACTCTTTCATTTCCTGTTATCAGATACGGTATTTCTTCTTTCTGCAAAAAACCTAAATATTCGGGTGGAGCTGCATGGCTTGTGAGGTGGATAATGTAAGAAGCCGGATCATGAGTATATGCTTTGTATGCTTCACGAAACCGTCCCCTGCCGTCCACAAGAGAAGTCCATTTGGTTCTTCCTTCTCTATTAACTATATGCTGAGGAAGATAGTCGGAATATAATATATCCGGATTTCCGTCGTATTCAGGTAAAGCTTTCAAGTCTTCACTTTCCGTCACAAGCATATTACTGCCCTCCAATAGAAAGTCCGGATTGTGTATGGATTCTATCTTATCTTTGAAATAATTCCAATCATCAGACAATATATCGAAAGGATGAAGAGACTCATCGCCAGGAGAATACATAGTAGTACCGGGCATATATGCAATACGTCCATCCAGAGATGCACTTACCATCAGGATAACTTTCGGCCGTTCCATAATTTATATAGCTGTATCAGATTATTTACTCTCTCCTACTAATACTCCCGATAAACACCAATAACTTATGCTCGTTCCGGCAGGTTCTCCTACCGGTATGGCAACTTTAAGCTGATGCTTTCCGGCTTTCACATCTCCAACATGGATAAATACAGGATAACTCACAACTCCCGGACACCATCCCGAACGGCTCAGGTCAGATGAAGATAATCCGTTTGAAAAATTCCCCGATGCAGGATTCAATTCGCGATAACTTCCGCAGTCTTCACGCCAGGGAGTATATGCCATGAGGCGGTTGCCGTTCAGGAATATTTCATTCAGCTTAGGATTGAATTCATCTCCCCCGCCCCATCCGCCGTGTCCGGTCGAAATATAGCGTACGTATGCATTCTTCAAATCTTTTTCGGTAGTAAAATTGACAGTCAGCGAATCATTTCTGAACATTTCACCCGGATAAGCCTGACCAGCCATTTCCATGATGTTTACTGTAGTAAAAAGAGGATAAATATCTTTAGCCTTCTCTTTACCCCCTCTCGGGTAATATTTAATATCGAGAGTTACATTATGCCCGTTTTCGGAATAATTTCCAATCCAGGCCCCTACCCATACTTCACCTTTCAACAGACCGGCATAATCCGTTACTTCCTGTTTAAATACGACTGAATCGGGCCAGTTATAATCTGCAACTTCTATGTGATTATATCCTCTTACTCCAAAAGAAGTATAAAACCTCATCAGTTCCAGTGCGGGTGTATAATCGGGTGTAACTACCATACCCTCATAAGTGTGGCCATGTTTATCAGTATATTGAGGCAGTTGATCCTTTCCATTCAGAAGCCCGTCGAGAAAAGACTGCTTCTTATCAACGGGAACGATAAAAACAGAACCTGTACGGTCATAAGCATCTCCTTCCGAATATTGGCTTAATTCAGCAAATATAGAATAATCCGAATTTTCTTCGGGAAGTTTTACTTTACGCAGCAAGATGGTACCATTGGCAAACCTCATTACTTCTTTATCATCCAATCGAGCCGGTTTTGGAATATCCCGGAAATAAATGCTTTCGTGGTCAAATACATTTACAGCGATTACTTTACTTTGCTGTATCCGGTAATTGTAAGCAGATGCTTTGAGTTTCTGCCCGCTTAGGTCAGGAGCAAGTACAGGGTCTTGGTCCAAGGATTCAACTTTTGAAGCAACCATTCCCGACTGACCATTCCGCAGGACCTTCATCACTACTCCGTCGGGCACCCCCACCCCGGGCTGCATAGTACCTCTCACTCCCAATTCATCGGTATACCATATTTCAATTGTATTGGAATTAATTATTGTTTTAACCTTCCGGCAATTATATCCTGCTATATTTTCTGTTTCGGGTTGTGCCTCCAGCCCTTTTCCTATCTCAAATTCACGGGTCGTATAAATCATGTCCCCATCGGCGAGACGAGCCGTTTTTGTTTCGACGTTTGTATTATAATCTAAATAAATCATTTGTTGAGCATCGTCTTTCTGGGTACGCGACGATTCATACCTTATCCGCGCCATATCTCCCGCTATTTCGAGAATAACAAGAGAAGAAGAATCAGTCTTGTTGTTAAAATAAGAATGGTAGGTAATACGTATGTTTTCACTATGTTTGGACGGAAAGGCCTTGAAAGAAGTTACCAGACAGAGAAAACAAACAAGCAGAGAAATTTTTTTCATGTTTAAGATTATTTTTTAAACGATATACTTAACTTTACAAAGATAGGATAAATAGAAGAAATTTATCCTTTAGAATAATATAAGATGAATATGAGAAAAAATATCGTCATATTTTTTGTGATGGTTATCTTTATGTCCGGACTTGCAGGTCTGGCGGCCTTCCTTCTATACAATGGATACGTTCGTTTCAATTATCCTTCTCTCAAAGAATATCCTGTACAAGGGCTCGATGTTTCCAATCATCAGGGAGAAATAGACTGGAAAAAAGTGGATAAGAAATGTGTCCGGTTTTCATTCATTAAAGCCACGGAAGGAAGGGACTTCAAAGATAAAAGCTTCGAAAGAAATTGGGAAAATGCAAAAAAGCAAAACATTATAGTAGGAGCATATCACTTTTTCACTTTTTGCAGGAGCGGTGAAGAACAGGCCCGTAATTTTATCGAGTCGGTACCGAACGATGGGAATATGCTCCCGCCGGCTATCGATCTCGAATACAGCGGCAATTGTAAGCTCACAAAAACGAAGCAGGAACTTCTGTCAGATATACATACTTTTATAGACATAATAGAGAAACATTATTCGAGGAGGGTTATTATATATGTGATCGATGATTTTTACAGAGATTACCTGGAAGGAGAATTTCCGGATAACCCTTACTGGTTAAGGGGAATATATGGCAAGCCTGAAACAAACCCGACTTATAACTGGACTTTCTGGCAATACAGCAACCGGGGAAGGATGGATGGCATAGAAGGTTTTGTAGACCTGAATGTGTTCAAAGGTACTGAAGACGATTTCTTTAGATTCTTAAATGCAGATTAGAATTAAAAGTTCACAGTGTATGTATGTCATTATTCTATTTTGTCAAGACCTTTTCTCAATGAAATGCCCTGCGATTTGAACTGAGTCGGAGTCATTCCGGTTATCTTCTTGAACTGCGCCGACAGATGTGCGACACTGCTGTATCCCATATCCATTGCTATTTCGCTCAATGTCTTTTCACCGTATGTGAGTAGTTCTTTTATACGCTCGGTCTTTTGCAAAATGGCAAACTGCTCGATGGTAAGCCCCTGAGTACTGGAAAACAACTTACTCAACCAGGAGTAATCACGATTGAGTTCCGATGATAAGACTTCTGACAGATTCATTTTGTCATGCCGTTCATAATGAATGTACCCGATTATGATAGACTTTATTTTTTCAACTATCTGTTTCTGCGAATCATCTAACAACTCAAATCCTAATGATTCTATTTCCTTACGAAAATCAGAAATCTGGCTATCGGTTAATTCATCAGTAGTAATAACCTCTCCCAGCCTCACATCCTGATAAGCGATTTCCAGGTTGTTCAGCACATTTTCCACAGCCATTTTACAACGGGGGCATACCATATTTTTTATAAATAACCTCATCTCAAACTTGGTTTTATATTACTTTCATTTGTTTTTACAGAATACCAAACTGCATATACAAATATAAAATTACAGATAATACTCAGTTATTTAGAAAAAAGCGGGTCTTTTTTTATCGAATATCGAGGAAAAGGATTATTTTTGCGTCTGAAAATTTGATAATAAAAATTCATACTATAAAATGGCTAGCAGAAAAGAGAGAGAAAGGCTTGAAGAAAAAGATTGGAACAAAATAGACGAAACAGTCTACAAATCGGGAAGTTTCCTGATGAGATATCGTAACCAGATACTCATAGGAGTAGGGGTTATTGTTCTTATTATCGGTGCATATTGGGCTTATCACAGTTTATACCTTGAACCCAGAAACAAAGATGCTCAGGTCGCTATGTATAAAGGCGAGCAGTACTTTCAGGCAGGTATGGACTCTCTGGCTATTTATGGAGACGGGAATTCTTTCATGGGATTTGAATCGATCATCGACGAATACGGATCGACCAAAGCAGGTGATCTGGCAAAAGCTTATGCCGGTATATCTTATGCAAGAATGGGAAGATACGAACAAGCACTCGACAGGCTGAATTCTTTTAAGGGCGGGGATAACATGATAACACCTGCAGTACATGGAGCAATCGGAGATTGCCTTGTTAATACAGGAAAGGCTCAGGAAGCTATTTCTCATTTCGAGAAAGCAGCCAAACAGGCTGATGACCAGTTATTATCTCCTATTTACTACAAGAAAGCGGCAATCGTATATAACGACCTGAAAAATTACGACAAAGTAATCGAACTGTTTACCAAAATTAAAAATGATTACATCATGTCGCCCGAAGCCGGTGATGCTGATAAATTTATTCAGCAGGCTACTATCCTTAAAGGTGCACAGTAAAACGATTCGAAAAAAATAAAAAATAAGCCTCAGGTCAATCCTGAGGTTTTTTTATGTCTTGTTTTTCCAATTCTATCGTAAAGGTTGTTCCTACATTCAATTCCGAATTCCTCACATATATCTTCCCTCTGTGATATGATTCTATTATTCGTTTTGCCAGAGACAGGCCTAGTCCCCACCCCCGGTCTTTGGTCGTGAATCCGGGAGAAAAAATCTGCTTATACATAGATTTGGTCATTCCTTTACCTGTATCTGTTATATCGATATATATAGTGGAACTTTTCGAATATACATCAAAAGTAATAGTACCCTGCCCTTCCATAGCGTCCACAGCATTTTTCGTGAGATTCTCGATAACCCAGCTGAATAACGAAGGGCTGATCTTGGCGTAAATAGGCTCATCCGGCATATCAAATATAAATTTGACCTTTTTAGATATCCGTTTTTCAAGATAACTTACGGCCTGCATTACCTCACTTTTTATTTCATATAGCTGGGGAGCAGGTTTAGAGCCGATTTTTGAAAACCGGTCTGTTATCATCTGCAAACGGATAATATCTTTCTCCATTTCACCCACAATAGAAGCATCCTGCGTTTTTTCTTTCAGATATTCAATCCATGCCAGGAGAGAAGAAATAGGTGTTCCTAATTGATGTGCTGTTTCTTTGGATAGTCCTACCCATAATTTATTCTGTTCGGCATTTTTTGTGCTTAAAAGAGCTAAAAAGGATATCATTACAAATACTGTAAGTATCAGGATTTGTATAAAAGGATAATATTGCAAACGTTTAAGAGTAGAAGAATCTCCGTAATAAACGTACTGTACAAAGTCCGGATTACGGATAACTATGGGTTCATTGTTTTTTTGAAACTCCACAATTTTTTTCTTGATAAAAGAAAGGCTGTCCTTAGCCGGAATATCGAGATTTACAGTCATCAGTATTTCACCCTCGTCATCGCACCAAATTACAGGAATGGTTTTATTACCCGATAATATCTTTAAAGTAAGATCAAGTTCGCCTTCATCCCCTCTATTTACGGTAGTCTGTATCGCATCTGCCCATAATTCTATTTTCAACCGTTCCTCTTTAGCTAGCTCTTCAGCCGTCCGGTTCGAAATAAATAAGAAACTAGCTGCAATAGCTATAGCTATCACAACAAAGAAATACCTGGCATATAGTTTTTTATTGAAAGACCTCATTCCAGCACTATTATTTCATCGAAAGGTACGTAATCTTTGTGAAATTATAAAATGTGGAAACACCAGCTATAAAGGGATGTAATTAAAAGCCGGTCTCTAATGTTAATTTATTATCCAATACCCTGGCGTTATACTGCTGTATATAGGATTTTATTTTTACCTCAAATTCTTGCTGAGGATATACACTGATCTTATTTTGAAGCAAGCTGTCTTGCTTGTAATTATAGACATTCAAAATATTCTTTCCATCAAAAGTCATATAATAATCGTCTATCAGAAAACGATACACTCCTTCACTGAAATTAGCTATAAGCCTGTTGTTCCATTTTAGAGGATCATTTCCGAATGAAAAAATATCACCTTGATAATTTAAATAATCCAACACCTCCGGCAGAAGATCAATCTGTGCCAGCAATTTATTATTTTTTCCTTTTAAGTCTGGATTAGAAGGATCATAAATAAGAATAGGTATAGAATAATTTCCCAGGTCTGTATTAAAAAAGCCCTTTTTTCCACCCCTACTCGGATGATCTGGCGTTATTACAAAAATTGTATTTTCAAACCACGATTCCTTCCGTGCCGATTCAAAGAATCTACTCAAAGCATAATCACTATAAGCTATCGACTCATGGATATCGCGGTCACCTTTAGGAAATTTGCCTTTATATCTCTCCGGGATTGTATAAGGGTTGTGAGAAGAAATAGTAAAGATAGTTGAGAAAAACGGTTGTCGGAAAGTACTGAACTCTTTCACCGAGAACTGCATAAATTCCTCGTCAAAGATCCCCCATGTTTTATCATAGGCCTCTTCACCTACATATTCATTTTTGCCGTAATATTTATCAAAACCGGCTATCTGTGCAAACTCATTAAAATTCTGACTGCCATTAAAAGCTCCATGAAAGAACGCTGTATAATAACCCTCACTCTTCAATATTTTGCTGAATCCATCAACATTGTTAAATGCAAAAGGAGAAGAAATATAAGATATTTCCATCAGACAGGGTATAGAGGTTATAACTGAGGGTACTGCGTCAATGGATTTAAATCCACTTGCAAATGCATTCTCATAATACATTCCTTGGTTCAACAGGGAGTCTAAAAAGGGAGTTAGTTTACGTCCGTCGAATGAAAGATGAATATTTTCTTTACCAAAGCTTTCCAGTATAAGAATGACAACATTTTTTCTGTTAAAAGTCGTATCAGAATCTAACCGGATAACAGGTTGATAGATTTCTTTTAGCTCATCTTCCGGGAAATAATCTATTTTTCTCAGGTTATCCTTTTTTGATAAGGTTTTGAATACTGTAAACGGAGTATTCAAAACAACGGCTGTATTCTGTGAATTATTCACATAATTGATAGCATCTAATGTCTTTATAGGAGCCTTCTGAAACCCTCCTCTACCGAATAATACTATTAATCCCACAGAAAAAACAAAAACCGATGATGAAATTACTAAATCCTTTATACCTTTCTCTTTTCTCTTCTTATATGTAAGAACCGGGATTAATTTCCAGAAGATTATAATTATGAGCAGGTAAACCAGAAAAAGATACCAGTAATCTTTAATGAAAACAGGAATCAATCTCCAAATATCGCCTTCCATTCCTGAGGCTGTAATCAAAGAATAAGTACTGCGTTTTCCTGTAAACCTGAAGTATTCTATATCTATAAAATTGAATGCCATAAAAAATGCATTTATGACAAAGAATAATATCTTAAGGAAGACCTGATATGCAGATTTATATTTGAAGTTACCTGGAATAATACTTAATGCTATCAACAAAGCATTGCTAAAAAATATAGCAGACAAATCGAAGCGGATGCCACCCAGAAATTCCGTTATACCGACTTGCAAAAAGTAATTATAATTGAACAGATAAAAAATGATTCTGCATATCTGATAGAATACTAAAATAAGTAAAAGCCTGTAAAATAGTTGTTTTACACTGGTTATATAAATCATAATCTCTTAGAAATAAATAATTCTACAAAATTAGAATTTTAATGTAAAATCTAGTATGAATACATTCATATATTTCATTATAAAATTTCTCATTTTTCTCATTATTTTTGAGTAAAACACAGGGTTAAATTTTAACAGTTTCTAAAATGTAATCAAATCTGCTCTTCAAAAATATAATTATGTTAAGATTTCAAATTTAGAATTAAATGTTTTGTTAAATCACCGCTCATCCCTTATCTTTGTAATGTGTTTTTCATGGTATTAGATTTTAAGGTTAACAATTTGAAAATTGGTTGTCGTGATGACAAC
>DQAM01000344.1 GCA_003523545.1 Dysgonomonas sp. | reverse complement strand
ATCCTTTTCTGATGGATAGCGACCACAAATCATTTGCCAGCATTGCCGACAATATGATTTTCCTGGGGAAAGACCATTCCACGCTCGAAGTGCTGAAATCAGATTTGGTAAATTTCAGCATTGCTGTTAATACCACCGCTTATTATGAATCTCTGGCTCTGGGAAAAATATCCCTTCGCTGGGCTGAAACGGAAAACGAAGATTTCATCGGGATGGACGATAAGTTCGTCGATATGGAAGGATTTGAATCGAGAATAAAACAGTTCTCGGAAATGCCGGAGGAAAAAATCAGAAAAGAGATGAAAGATGTAATCAGGTATGTTTTTAATCCCGACTTACAATGATAGAAATACTGGATTGTACGCTTCGCGACGGAGGTTATTATACCAACTGGGATTTTAGCGAAGGTGTTACGGCGAATTACTTCAAGGCAATGGAAAGCCTGCCTGTATCGTACGTAGAAATAGGTTACCGCTCACTGGTTCACGATAAATACGAAGGACAATATAATTTTTGTCCCGATTACCTCCTTGCCGAAGTCCGCAGGCAAATGCCGTCCAAAAAGATAGGCATTATGCTCAATGAAAAGGAAATTACACCGGAGCTCCTCGATAAATTACTGGCTTTTCCGAAAGGTGCAATCGATTTCGTACGCATGGCGATTGACCCTGCCAATCTCGACCGTGCAAGGGAAACAGCCCGTAAAATAAAAGAGATGGGCTTTGAAGTAGGCTTCAATGTCATGTATATGTCTAGATGGGCGGAATATCCGTCTTTCCTGTCGGATGTGGTTTCTTTGAATGGAATTGTAGACAGCTTCTCGATGGTCGACTCTTACGGAAGCATGTTCCCGGAACAGGTTGCAGAAACAACACGACTGCTTAAATCCAAGTTGACATGTAAAATCGGTTTCCACGGGCACAACAATATTGAACTTGCTTTTGCCAATACTTTAGCTTCCATAAATGCAGGTTGCGACATTGTAGACGCCACTATCACAGGAATGGGACGCGGGGCGGGGAACTTACGCACCGAACTCATTTTATCCTATTTATCTTCCGTAAAAGGGATAAACATGGATTTCTACAGCCTGAGTACTACCGTTGCCGATTTTGAAAAAATGAAGGAAAAATTCGGATGGGGTACGAACCTACCCTATATGGCTTCCGGATTTAGTTCACTCCCTCAGAAAGATGTGATGGAATGGGTGACCCGCCGATTTTACCCCATCAACAGTATTTTGCAGGCATTGCACAATATGAAAGAAAAAAAAGGCGATAACCTGAAACTACCCGTTTTCAATAGCGGGAAACAACATTTCGATATGGCACTGATTATCGGTGGAGGCCCCAGTGGAGCAGGAACAGCCAGACCTTTAAAAGAACTACTTAAAAAATACACAGACAAAAAAGTTTGCCTCATTCATGCCAGCAGTAAGAACGCAGGATATTACAACGATATAGATATTCCTCAGTTTTTCTGCCTGGTGGGAAATGAAGGACACCGGCTTGAGAAAGTTTTCGAAAAATTCGACCTCGACAAAATATCGTGTGTCCTCCCACCCTATCCCCGTAAAATGGGAACCTACATTCCCGAACAATTAAAAGACAAAAGCTTTGAGTTGGAAAAAGTAACCTTTTCTCCCTGTTATCAGGATTCTCATACTGCTCTGGCATTGCAGACAGCTATCGAACTTAGTGTAGAGACTCTTTATATTGCAGGATACGACGGATACGACGGCATGATAGGAGAGAACGAACGTATGCTTACGGCCGAGAACGAATATCTGCTTGCACGTATTGTGAATACCAATCCCGAGATTGACATAGCCACCGTTACAGCAACCAAATACAACGGCATAAAAAACAAATCGGTATATCAACTATTGATTGAGTAATAAGATTCAGATGAAAATAACGGCATTTTTACCTTGCAGGGCCGGGAGTGAACGTGTTCCCAGGAAAAATACTCGTCCTTTTGCAGGAATAGAAGGAGGACTGCTCCGCATAAAACTGGGACAATTGATTGCCTGTAAGGAAATAGACAATATAGTTTTGTCTACAAATGATGAGGAAGTTATCCAGATAGCGGATATTTTATCCGATGACAAAATCATTATCGACCGACGCCCAGAATATCTGGCCACATCCGCAACATCTACGGACGCTCTTGTCAATTATGTTCCCGAAATTGTTTCGGAAGGCGTAATAATGTGGACACACGTTACCTCTCCCTTTATCGATGAAAAGCTATACAGCGAAGCTATCAATAAATACAAGCAACTCATTTCGGAAGGGAGTCATGATTCTTTGATGTCGGTTACCGCTTTGCGCACTTTTATCTGGGATAAGAACGGCGCGGTGAATTACGACAGAGATAAGGAGAAATGGCCACGGACACAGACCATAGAACCGCTTTTCGAAATAAACAGCGGTATTTTCATTGCAGATATAGAAATTTACAAGCAACTACAAGACCGGATAGGTAAAAAACCGTATTTGTTCGAAACAGATGACATCGAATCTTTCGATATAGATTGGGAAGAAGATTTTTATATAGCAGAAGCTATTTTTCAAAAAAGAAATAATAAATAAACATGAAGAATATCTTGTTTTATATCATTTTTTTATCACTTGCATTTTCGGGCTGTAACTCGTCATCGGAAGTTACAAATGCCAATAACCCGATAGAAAAAGATTCTTTGGAATTTGTGATAAATATTTCACAAAAAGTGAAGCCTGAATATATTTCGATTTACAAAAGCGCTTTTGAAAAATGCCGGACCGAAACTCTTAAAGAAGACGGTTGTCTGGTATATGATTTATTTATTTCGGATAAGGACAGTACGCAATCCCATTTATATGAAAAATGGACTGATAAATCCAAACAGTCCGCACATACCAAAACCCCGCATTTCAAAGAATTCATAGAATCTACTAAGGGGGTATTCGATGGTAAAAAATCAATTGTAGAATCTTACGTAATACCAAAATA
>DQAM01000343.1 GCA_003523545.1 Dysgonomonas sp. | reverse complement strand
GCCGCCTAAGCGTACAGATTTTAAAAAAGGATTGATAGGAGAATACTTTTATAAGAAACGTATCAAGGAAGTAAAGGAATTACTTAAGCAAGAAAAAGTGGAAGTCGCATTTCCTATGGTAAACGGTTTTTCCGATCTTCTCATTTTACCTAAAACTGATTTCGATCAGTTTGCCCGTTATTGTGGTTTGTTTGCGGCGGCAAGAATGTTTGTCGAATATGCGGTTCCGACTATCATGCTTTTAGTTTGTAAGAAAGTAGTGACACAGAATGATCTCGATAAAAAGGCTTTACTCTTGTGGGATGACGACCGGGTAAAGTTCGAAAAAAAGTATAATTTATCTTTTGATAATCTAGTTAATAATTTTCCGGATGATATTCTATATGTTCATCCTGTGAAATTATCCAAATGGAATAAAAACTAAGATATGAAAATAGCAATAATCGGTACAGGTATTTCTGGATTATCTACTGCAAATTTGTTGAAAGATAATCATCAGGTTGTTCTTTTTGAAAAGCAGAACAGACAGGGCGGGCTTATCAAATGTGATGTTGTAGACACTGTGCTTTTTCACAAAGTAGGTGGTCATGTATTTAATTCAAGAAACCAAAAAGTTTTGGATTGGTTCTGGTCTTACTTCGATAGAGATAATGAGTTTTTGAAGGTTAAAAGGAACTCTAAGATTCTGTTTCGGGATAAGATTATTGGTTATCCTATTGAAAATTATATTTACAATCTGGATAAGAATACAGTATCCCAGATAATAAAAGAACTGGCGGTTCTTCAGAAAAAAGAATCCATACCTCCTTTCGATTATCCTGATTTTGAAGAATTCCTTAAAAATAATTTTGGGGAAACCTTGTACAAGATATATTTTCAGCCTTATAATAAAAAAATCTGGCGCACCGATCTTTCTACGGTACCTATGCCCTGGCTCGAAGGGAAACTTCCGATGCCCGATTTTGAAGAAATAGTTATTAGTAATATTGTCAGGGAAGAAGAAGACCAGATGGTACATTCAACTTTCTTCTATCCTAAAACAGGCGGTTCGCAGTTTATAGTAGACAGATTGTCCTCAGGATTGGATATAAGAGTGGATTCAGACATCTATTATATTTTCCGCGAAGACGATAAATATACTATCGGCAACGAATCCGGTTTTGACAAAATAATATACTGCGGAGATATACGTAAAATGCCCGGTTATATGGAAAAAATGCTGGATGGCGAACTGGATATAGATAAAATAAAAGCTTTCCGTTCGAACGGTACGTCTAATCTGTTGTGTGAAACGGATGGTAATGATTATTCGTGGTTATATATCCCTGAAGAGTTTACCCGCGCACACCGTATAATTTATACAGGTAACTTCTCTCCGGCAAACAACGGAAGCCATAAACGCAAGACCTGTGTTGTAGAATTTTCCGGAAAGACCGAATATGAAGATATGCTGCAGGAAATAAAGAAACTGCCGGGAAACCTGAGTCCTATCGCTTACAACTATGAAGCCAACTCGTACGTTATACATGATAAGGATACGAAGCAGCTGATAACTAAAGCAAAAAACATTTTCGAAAAAGAAAACATATATTTATTGGGCCGGTTTGCCGAATGGGAATATTATAATATGGATAAATGTATAGAAGCAGCCATGAATATGGTTGAAACTTTTAAATAAAAAGAAAAATGAGTACAGACTTACTGAAATTTGAAGAAGAAATCGTTCGTATGCTCAAAACAGTATACGATCCCGAAATACCTGTTAATATTTACGATCTGGGCCTGATCTATAGTGTGGATATAGACGACGATAAAAATGTAACTATTACGATGACATTGACAGCTCCCAATTGTCCGGCAGCTGATTTTATTCTCGAAGATGTCCGTTTTAAACTGGAATCGATACCCGGAATCAATAATGTTGTAGTTGAACTGACGTTCGACCCTCCATGGGACAAGGATATGCTGAGTGATGAAGCTAAGTTGGAATTAGGTTTTATGTAAGGATGACACCCGAAAAGAAAAAAATCTATTTTTTATCAGATTCTCATTTGGGGTCGTCTTCTCATAAAGATAATCAGTCCCAATCTTCGCACGGAAGTTTGACTTTACCCAATAAGAAAAATCAAAGTCGGAAGAATAATCTTCCTAATCATGAAATAGAACGCAAATTGTGCCGCTGGTTTGATATGGCAAAAGCGGACGCAAAGGCTATCTATCTGTTAGGTGATATTTTTGATTTTTGGTTCGAATATAAATATGTTGTTCCTAAGGGGTTTACCCGGGTATTGGGTAAAATAGCCGAGTTAACGGATAGCGGGATAGAAATTCACTTCTTTACCGGCAACCATGATATGTGGGTGAGTGATTACCTGAAAGATGAATTAGGACTTATTGTTCATACAGGCCCTTTGGTACAGGATATTTATGGAAAAAAGTTTTTTCTGGCACATGGGGATGGTCTGGGCGATGAATCTGCTTCTTTTAAGATTCTCCGTTCCATTTTTCATAATAAATTATGTCAGAGATTATTTGCATCTGTACATCCACGATGGTCGATGGCAGTAGCACACGGCTGGTCAAATAGCAGCCGTCAAAGGCATGGTGTTATTGGATATATGGGCGAAGAGAAAGAACACTTGATTCAATTTGCCAAAGATCAATTAAAGCTATCTCCCGGTATAAACTTCTTTGTTTTCGGACACAGGCATATTATGCTCGATCTCATGCTGTCTCAATCAGCGAGAATTGTTATTCTCGGAGATTGGATTACCCTTTTTTCATACGGGGTTTATGACGGGGAAAATTTCTTTTTAGAGATATTTGAGAATGCAGAATAGCAGCCGGCATAATAATTTGATTAGGCATTTATATACGAATAGACACTAAGGATATTATTAATATTTACAGTGTCTATTTTTTATTAATCTTCGGGTTTAATTGCTTTGGATAAATTTTTATTGAATTCTTCTGAAACTTCAATGGTGTGTTCCTCTGTCATAATATTGTACCATCTTATCAAATTGTCTATTTCTGTCTTATTTAGGATTTGACCAATTACCATTATAAGAAATAGACTGTAATATCTTTCTTTCGGGTTCATTGTCTGCATTTCTTGACAAATTGGATTATTGGCATCTTCAAGGAGCAAATGAGATCTTTGCTTATCAATCTCTTCGTATGTAGTGTTTAACAGATCGCTTAAATCGTTATAAGCTATCCATATTTGATCGGATTCATCAAAGTAAACTTTGACCTTTTTATTCCTTGTTGTTGTATATATTAGTGATACCATTTTATCATGTTGTAAGTTCCTTATACTTTATACGATTCTCAATATTTTGTAAAAATAGGTTGAATCTTTGATAATCTGAAATGTTTCGAGTCATGTACCTGAATGATTGAGCATCTAAATAGTATTGTAAATGTTTTGGTGATACTTTATGCGTGATTCCAAATATTCCGCGTTTTAGATGCGACCAATAGCCTTCCATCTTATTTGTCGTTACATCACCATTAACATACTGCCCTCGATCATGTCTTACTATTTCGTGGTTGTAATCTTCTCCAAGACTAAAATAAGCATTCCATTCATCAGAATAGATAGTTGAACCATCTTGCACATTCTCCTTAATAATGGGGATTAATGTTTTCGCTGATGTATCTTTTACTACTCTTGTAAGAACTGTTCCATTACTGCTAATCATTCCGAATACAGGTGTCTTGTCTTTGTGGCTTCGACCATGTGATTTTTCCACTTTCTTATCCCAATGCCGGTTTTTGTTTTTGCCACCTATAAAAGCCTCATCGACTTGAATAACTCCTTCTAAGAATAGTTCATCGTCAAAATTAAGACATTTTTGAATTCGCTTTATCATAAACCATGCACTTTTTTGAGTAACATCTATATCACGCGCTAATTGACAGGAAGAAATGCCTTTTTTATGAGCTGTGGTATAATATATTGCCATAAACCACTTTATCAAAGGAAGCTTTGTATCTCCAAACATAGTGCCTGTTCTGACATCGAAATACCTGTTGGTATTCTTGCATTTGTATCTCCCATTCTTACACTTATAAACTTTAGAATCAGCGTCAAATGGAGATACAATACCTTCTTTCCACCTGAATTGCTCCAAATATTCCCGACATGATTGCTCTGTCGGGAACGCTTTCACTAATTGGATGATTGATTTAAACTCTTTGATTATCATAAACTGAAGATTTACAGTTAGATAAAGATAATAAAAATCAATTACATAACTAAATTTAAGTTTCAATAAAACTTTTCGATTAACGACCTTTAACAAAATATATTTAGTTAATACTCGCATATCTTTTACTTTTGATAGAAACTTAAAAACATACACTATTATGAATCAAGATTGTCCAATAAAAATGATCGAAATTAAAGATAGACAAGGAGTAATACATTACATAAATTCTCAACATATTGTGATGCTGATAGATGGTAGCGAGGCTATTGTCATTGTTACATCTGATGGCTCACAAACACAAGCAGAAATGACATGTAATGAAGTTTTACAACTATTGAAGAAATAGGCTATCCTCTACAACTTTTAGAGAGTGTTCCAATATGCCTTTAGCCTCTGAATAGGTTCTACCTTTCAGTAGTTCAACTATTTGTTTTCTTATTTCAACATTTTCCGATGTTCTATCTGTTTTTTGATTTTTCATAACTGTAAATTTATTATATGATTTGATTTAAAAATTAGAAATACATATTAAAAGAAAGCGTTAGCTTTTATTCTTGCTTTTCGAAACTTCGACAATTTCAAAAGTACAACAAGAGTAAATAAGCCAATGCTCGCGTTAACTTTAAGTTGGCGCGGGTTTTACTTATTTGTTGTACAAGGTAGTCGAAGACCTCGAAAAGCAGATATAGTTAAAGTCCCGCGCTTTACTATTTTATCAACACTGCTTTTGGGGACTGCGGCGGTAATCTTATCTTATAAATTATGAAATTTAAAAATCTATTTTTCATTGTTTTATTGTTTAGTTCTTTTATCTCTTGCAAATCTCAAAAGGCAAAAAGTGATTCGGTTCTTAGAAATCTGACAAATCAAATTTCGGTAGAAACCGGATGCCCGGTAAATCGTATTGTATTGGAAAGTCAATACAGGTCTGACGATGGTAAAATGAACGAAACTTATGCTTTTGATGTCTGCGGAAAAAGAATGGTTTATAAAAGAATTGGTTCTGTTTACTTAAATTCCGATGATATGGGTAAACTGTTTAACCGGTAGTATTTATGGAAACTATTCTTATTATCGCTGTTATCGGAATTATTGTTTATCTGTATAACAAAAAAGATGATAGTAGTTCTAATCGATCTCAGACAAACAATTCTTATCAGCCTAAACCGAATAACTCATACATTCACTCAGTAGTTCAAAGAGAGAATAACGCAAAGAATATGATGCGAAAAGTTTTTGGGGATGCTATCTTAAAGACTCATAATGAAAACCCAATGAGCGGTACACCTTTAGAGGGTTATCCGATACTTGAAACTCTTAATAGTGTGAATGATTTCTTTATTGGAAAAATTCCAACTCTTTCTATCCAATATAATTTATCAAAAGAAAGAATTAGAGAATTGATAAGAGATGTTTACCGAGAAATATATGATAAGGTATTCACAAATTAAAATCTATAAGCCTCCCAAAAAAACGGAGGCTTTTTTTATTTACGGTCTTTTGATATATAAATGCCTTTGATTATTTTTGTAATTAAAATTAACCTGTAAGAGATATTAAATTAACCTACCATATTTATGAATAAATGTACTTTGTTTAAAATCAGCTTTATATGTCTGATTTCTATAGCCTTGTTAATAGGATGTAATAGTGAAAAACCTGTAAGAGAATGCCCCACATTTACAGAATTGCCGGATCCTAATCCAGACACTTTATCTACTTGGTCTAGAGTAGATGCAGGCTTGCAGGCGTCTTTAGTAAATATTGACGTAAAATATCCCAAATCTATTGCTCCTGAAATAACTCCTCAAAAGTCAACACAATTGACCGGATGGAAAGGTGAGAGAGTATCGTCTCAGTTGCTTTTGTGGTCGGCGGAAGATATTATGCAGGTAGAATGTGAATTTACCGATTTTAATTTATCGTCTGATAAGACAATTCCGGCAGATGCGGCTCAGGCGCGTTTTGTGAGATATGTCATAACAGATATTTTCGGGCCGGGTTGCGGATACCGTAAACCTGAAGATTTTCCGTCTTCTCTTGTTCCGGATATGCTAGACAATCTGGATTGTTTCGATATTCCTGCCAAGACTGTTCGCCCGGTATGGATAACTGTTAATATACCGTCTTCGGCAGAGGCTGGAATTTACAAGAGTAAACTAACCGTAACTGCAAGAGGACAAAAGAAACAAGAATTTGAAATAGAACTCAAAGTACAGGATCGTACACTGCCGCCCGCTTCGGACTGGAAATATCATCTTGATTTGTGGCAGCATCCGTCAGCCGTAGCACGTACAGAGAATGTAGAGTTGTGGAGCGATGCCCATTTTGAGGCAATGAAACCTGTATATAAAATGCTTGCTGATGCCGGGCAGAAAGTGATTACAGCGACAGTAAATAAAGATCCTTGGGTTCAGACTTTCGATAAATATGAAGATATGATTCTATGGACGAAGAACGCCGATGGAACATGGTCATATGATTATGCTGTCTTTGACAAATGGATACAATTCATGATGGATTTGGGAATCAATAAGATGATCAATTGTTATTCACTCATTCCATGGAAAAGCGGAATTCATTACAAAGACGCTTCGACAGGAGAAATGGTAGATGTCGAGGTTGTTCCCGGAACAAAAGTTTTTGAAGAAATGTGGACGCCTTTCCTGAATGATTTCAGGAAACATATGCAGGAAAAAGGATGGCTGGAAATAACTAATATAGCTATGGACGAGCGCGGCCCGAAAGAAATGAAACTGACGATGGACTTCTTGCATAAGGTGGCGCCTGAGTTTGGAATTTCATTAGCCGATAACCATAAGAGCTACAAGCAATATCCTTATATAAAGGATATGAGCGTATCTGTAGATGCAAAAGTAGATAGTGCAGATATTCAATTCCGCAGGGAAAAAGGATTAATAACTACCTACTATGTATGTTGTTCGGATAAATTCCCAAATATGTTTACATGTTCCGAACTTCCCGAGGCGGTGTATGCGGGATGGTACAGCATTGCTGCCGGATATGACGGATTCCTTCGTTGGGCGTATAATTCATGGGTTGAAAATCCGTTGACGGATTCCCGTTTTGTTACATGGCCTGCCGGGGATACATACATTGTTTATCCCGAGGCCAGAAGTTCGATGCGTTTCGAGCGGTTGATAGAGGGAATACAAGATGCTGAAAAAATACGTATCCTGCGTGAAGAATTTACAAGTAATAACCCTGAAAAATTGAAGGAGCTGAATAATGAAGTAGCTAAATTCAATACAACTAAACCGACTGATTATGTGAAAATGATAAAAGACGGTAAACAGGTATTGAATAAGCTTTCTGAATAAGTAAATATATTATTCTATATAAAAGGACTACAAATATATAGCTATTTGTGGTCCTTTATTTTTATATAAAAATTGACCTATAGTACATTTGAAGTATTGGTGTTAAATATTTTATAATGAATGTGATATCAGCTTTGTCTTTCTGAACAGAGTGAAGAATCTCGTCTTTTTATATTACAGATACTTCGTTTCACTCAGAATGAC
>DQAM01000350.1 GCA_003523545.1 Dysgonomonas sp. | reverse complement strand
CGATCTTCACCAGAAGAATTATTATTTAAAGATTGGAAAATTAATATTTTCCCTGTTGATATAAATGCTAATTATAACTCCCCAATATCCTTTGGGTTAGGAAAATACGTTAATTTGAAATAGTATTTTTTCGTTTAACTTATATAGTAAAAAAATAGCCTCTATTTTTGGTAGAGGCTTTGCTTTATTTTCTGATTTTTATCGTCCATTTAAAATCATTCCAGATGTCTAAATACTTCATCCGGTCATCGTAGGGAACGTTCATTTTTATAATATATGTCCTGTTTGAAATCCATATGATTACATACTTATTGTATCTATCTCCTTCTATGTATTCGATTGTGTTTGCGGGTAATTCATCGGCTTTATCTTGCCATATATGGAAGCTCCAACATTGACTACAATCTTGCTTTATCTGTGCTGCGATATTGTTTCTGAAAAATCCAAATGATTTATCTTCCGGCTGTGGTATAAAAAACTCTTGAATATGGATGTATGCTTGGTCTTTTAACACTGCAAACATGTACTCGTGGTTCTGCGTTTGCGTGGATTTTTGAAATCCTCTGGGTGTGCCACAAGTGAAATTTTTGGATATTTGACAGAAAGATACTGGAATTATACTAAGTACGAATATGAGAATAATTACTAATCTTTTCATAACTGCTATCTATTGGGGAATTGCATTGTTCCGTTTATGGTTATAGTTTTAGTATCGGTTTTTATGTTTCCCGGAGATAGTTGAGTCTTTTTAACCGCTTTTATAGTTACATTGTTGAACTGGATAGTAGCGGATTCTTGGTTTACTGTTTTTACTATTATTTTGCCGGATTCCAGATTAATATCGCTTCCAACTCCTGCGATATTGATACCGTATAAATCATTAGTTACATCTTTTCCTGATGTTATTGGAGTACGGAAACTTAAATTTATGTCATTCTTTGTTGATTGTGACCTCAGATAGATTATAAGTTCATCCATATCCTGATTTGTCCTAACATAGCTTTCGTAGGTGTTCAAGATAAATTCATCGTCAAATCCTTTTATGGATAATTCTCCAACGGTTTGGGTGGGTTTTGTGGCTACATCATCATCACTACTACATGCGAATAATAATAGGCTTAATAATAACACGCTAATTGTTTTCATAACTTTTGGTTTGTTTCCGCTCAGTCCCAAAGCAGAGGTTAAGGCATAGAAAAAGCGTGGAACTTAACTATATTCGTCTTAGAGGTCTTAGGATACCTGTGGCACAAATAAGTAAGCCCACGCCAATCTAAATATAGCGTGAGCGTTGAACTACTTACTCTTGTGCCTTTATGAAAGTTCCTAAGTTTCTAAGACAAGAATAAAAGCTAACGCTTTTTTTAATCTAATATGTCAGTACAAAACTAAGAATTTATACAAACATATTTCATCTTTAACTAAATATATTTTGTTAATTTGTTTCGAAAAATAGGGGAATATTCTAATCAGTCAAAAGTGGTATATAATTACCAAAATTTTATTATGTTTTCCTTTTAATAACCTTATTAAATCAGTGTTATTATATATACTTGATTTATTCAATCCCTCATATATTGCAATACATTGTGTAAAGGATATTTTCAAGGAATCTACATTCCAGATCTTATCATTTGGCCTTCTTGAAACTTCTCTAAAATCCAAAAAAGTATTCTGAGCTGTAGTTGTACTTATCAGAATAAATAATAATGATATAGTAAAAATTAATCTTTCTTTCATTTATTTTTTTTTGATTTGCGTATTTGAGTGACAGTATATTCCATGTAGGTACTTCCTGTTAAGTAAGTATTATCTGAATGTCCACTTCCTGATAATAAGTAATTTACACAATCACAATACAATTTATTATCATTAGACGTACCTACAGATTGGGAACTTGTAGCATTATCATAAAATAAAAAATAACATCCATTTTCATCTTTTGCCATTCCTACAATTACAATAAAATGATCTGTAGTTTGATCTCCATTTCCTGGATGACCTGGTTGATCATCAACTCCAACTAATATAGGAGCTCCATCATTAAGAGCTTCCTTAAGATAAGATATAGCATCTCGGAACCGTTGTTTATCTGCTTCAGAATTTAAATCATTAATTTTATCTCCTTCATTATTTGTACCACCAATATTATCTTTAAATATTTGAAAAAGGTTACTACTCTTGATATCATATCCGCTATCAGCCGGTGCATAATCTACCTCTTTTAATTGTTTTACTGCCAGTTTATAACAATTTCGGATACCATCAGTTGCCCATCCAATAAAGTTAGAAGCAGGTATAACAGAACTAATAGTAGACCAGTCTTCACATATACAGTTTCTGGATATAACACCAAATTGTCCACAATGAATTTTATCTTTTGCTCCTCCTTTTATGTCAAACCAATCTTCGTAATTATCATAAGCCAAAAAATTTATATCAAAAAGCTCTGTATCATATGCCACCGTTTTGTCGGGCTTTACACTTATTTTTATTTTTATTTGCTTATTATATCCGGTTTTGAAAGTATCATCTCCTACTATGCTGATTCCTTTTCTGGCAGGTGAGATAAATGCTTTTACATATCCATCGTCGTCATTGGCCTTTCTATTTCCCTTTTTTACATCGAATGTCAATTCGATTTCCTCTTTTCTATGTAATAGGACATAATTTTTTGTATTATTCCTTTTGTCTGCATCTATGTAATTATTCAAGTTATATTTGAATGACTCCATAGCCTTATTTTTTGATTTGTTCTCAAATTTTTTCTTACAAATAGGACAATTATTTACCAGATAATCTATAAAATTCGGAATTTGATATTCAAGGATAGGGATAGCTGTTTCTATAAGCTCTCCGGTTGGTGATAGATTGTGAAAAACCAATCTATTGTATATGCTGTCGCAATGAAAATCAGTATCATTTAATTTATCACGCTTTTTATCATCATCAGATAATTCTATCACAGGGACAAAATCATATGACCCAATGTCTTGTGGATTATCGTATACAAAGCTTATATAGCTTTCATCCGTTTTATTACTCATTGCTTTCTTCTCTAAAGTTCAGAATTCACCCCCTACTAACTTTTGCATCTACAGCACCTTGTACGAGTGCTTTTCCCACACTTTTAATTACCATATCGCCGTTGGTAGTAAAATAGTCAGATTCTCCAACTGTAGTTGTTTTTTTACAACCCACATTTGAAATGGAATCTTCACTATAAACTTCATTAACGTTAGTTGCCGAAATAGCTATATCCTGAGCAACGGTTGTCTGTTGGTTATTGCCTATTGTAGTTTGCTGGTCATTCCCTATCTTTGTGACCATATTTTCGCTGACATTGACATTCATATTTTTACAATTCAATGTCATAGTTTCTGTCGCATTTATAGTTACATGCCTGTTTGCCGTAACGGTAATATCATTATTTGCAGAATCGATATATATTAAATTGTTTTTCCTATCGACAATTGTGATACTCAGGGTATCATCCGCATCATCAAGGGCAATAGTATGTCCGCTTCTTGTTTTAATGGTTTTGAGATGGTTATCAGCTCCTCCTCCTTTTCCTATTGTTTCCGGAAACAGGCTTCCCGCACAATAAGGTCTGGCTGGATCATTGTCTTCGAACTGTATCATCACATCATCACCTTGTTCGGGAATAAAAACATACCCCCTGTTTTTGGCTACATGTCCCGTCCCCCCCGCATCAGGTGAAAGTACCCTTATCCAGTTGGTTTCTTTACCGCTGTATTTTTGGAACTGCATCTGTACTTGTATCCTTCCTTTTCTCTCAGGGTCGTCGTTACTCAATACTGTTGCCCGTTGGGGTGCAGTTACAGGCATCTTTACGTTGTACACTGGTATATATCCCAATGTGGCTCTTACTCCTTTAAATTCATTGCTGTAATGTCCCTCTTTGTTGACTGTATGTGTGACTTCTGTAACAATAAATGCTCCGGGTGAAGTATCTATTTTAAGGTTAGCCGGAAAACCTACGGTTACTACTCTCCCTAAGCCTACTTTGCAGGTTTGTGTCTTACCACTCAATATCAGCATATCAGCTACAGAACGGGTACGTTCTATATCAACCATTTTGAGCAATGAATCGGAGTCATGTACCAATGCTCCGGCAGAAGTATTGACTTTTGAGGTATATATCATCTCCGATTTATCGAGTGCGGGTTGAAGGTAGCCTGATGCTTCGGGAATTGGTTTACGGGTTTCTTTCAGCCATTCTTCGTGATAGTAGTTCAGGTAATTGTAATGCCCGAAAACCGGCGGGCACAGGTTGGCGTCGAGATTGAACTCAGTCATCTCCAAATCGTATGTGATATCGATTGAATCTTCGGGTTCTATCTTGCCGAAGAATACTTCTGAGCCATCTTTGGAATAAAAGCTTTCCCCGTACAGGTAACTCAATCTGTTCAGGAAATCGAAACATGTTTCGTTGTATTGCATCTGATAATCTATAGGCTTGGTGTATTCGGGTTTTACGGTGATGGCTGCCCCGTTACCCGATGTCCCTACTGCTTCATTGACTATCTCTTCGAGTGTTTTATTAACAAATGAATCGATATGTGGTTTTCCGTTTAATTTAACAGTTTCGCTGGTTCCCCGTATGAGTATATGATTGTTCGCTCCATGATAGCCTGTGAAGGATATATTGCTTACCAAACCGTTGAAAACGCAGGTTGCACCACTTACTTTATGAGTCATGGTAATACTTAAACTCTCTCCAATGAAGTTAATGATTTTCACCGGGTCGGACATCCAGCTTTTGTCCCCGAAGGCGTCATAATCGACCAGAATTTCACAAAAAGCATGTGAGTTCATTTTTTGGTGCAAAGTCATTTGTGAAAAAATAACGCTTGTTCCAGCGACACTTATCGAGACATCTACGAGATCTAAATTCAT
>DQAM01000351.1 GCA_003523545.1 Dysgonomonas sp. | reverse complement strand
AGGTCCGCTTGCTTATCGAGCACCTCTCCCATAAAGTTGTTATAAATCAAGTCATCATGCAGGAGTTCTTCCATTTTTTCTAAATCTATAGTTCGCATCGCCTGCAAAAAAGTTTCTTCACATTGTGTAATTTCCTGTTCCATTTTCGATGATTTTTAATTAGTTATCCTGTTGTATACTATATCAATCCAAATCGACTACCGTAATTCCTGCTCCTCCGAACTGTACATGCTCGTCCTGATAACTCTGGATACCCGGCACCGTACGCAGGTAATCGCGGATAGCCAAACGAAGTGCACCTGTGCCGGTTCCGTGCAGGATACGCACCCTGCCCGCTCCTACCTGAATGGCATCGTCGATATAATACATGACAGCCTGCAAAGCTTCTTCCGCACGCATACCGCGCACATCTATCTCCTGCCTGAAATGGAGTTTCTTATCAGTCACAATGTCCCGTGTCTGCGTGGTGACAAAAGTGCTGGCTTTATTTTCGCGCTTAACCTGGTTCTTACTTACTTTCTCCAGGCTATCCAGTTTTACCGTCGACTTTATCATACCGAAAGCTACCACAGCATTCTTGCCCTGCATCTCCATCAATTCCCCCACAGAGGTTTGGCCTTTTATGCGCACATTGTCGCCTATGGCTATCATCTGGTTCTTTTCTTCCTGCGATTGCTTTATCTTCCCTTTATTTTTCTTCTTCTGTTCTTTTTCTTTCAGCTTCTGTATTTTACGGGCAATTTTATCGTCCGCAAAACTATCAGAATTATCCAATTCATCGCGGAATTTAACCAATCCCTGACGGGCTTCTTTAGTTCTTTCCTTTTCGGCCTGAGCCTCTTTTATCGTACGGATGGTATTTTCTATTTTAGCATTAGCATCGGATAAAAGCCTTTGGGCTTCTTCTTTGGCTTCGCGGATAATCTGTTTACGCTGTTTTTCTACATCAGTCAGGTCTGTTTCGTAACGCTCAGTGATTTCGTCGAGACGTTTCTCTTTCACTCGGATATTCTGGCGCTTTGTTTCCCAGTAACGCTTGTCACGGACGATATCCTGAAGATACTTATCCATATTGATATAATCGCTTCCTACAATTTCGGATGCATCGGCAATCACATCTTCGGGCAAACCTATCTTGCGGGCAATTTCGATAGCAAACGAACTTCCGGGATTTCCTATCGAAAGGGTAAACAAGGGTTGCATCTGATGCCTGTCGTAAAGCATAGCGCCGTTAACTACACCTTTGTTTTCGTTGGCAAAATGCTTGAGATTCTGATAATGGGTGGTGATAACTCCGAAGGCTCCCCGTTCGTTAAAACGTTTCAATAACGATTCGGCTATTGCCCCACCTATTTGAGGTTCAGTACCGCCACCGAATTCGTCTATCAGAAGGATGGTTTTACTATCACAATTGCGAACAAAGAATTTCATGTTCGTCAGGTGCGAACTATATGTACTCAGGTCGTTTTCTATAGATTGCTCGTCACCGATATCGATAAATATACGGCTGAAAATACCCACCTTTGAGTTTTCGGCAAGCGGTATAGGCAATCCACACTGCACCATGTATTGTAATAATCCTACTGTTTTCAGGCAGACGGACTTACCTCCGGCATTAGGCCCCGATATAATCAGGAGCCGTTCCTCTTCATCAAGCTTTATTTCGAGAGGTATAACACTTTTGCCTTGCTTTTTATGGGAAAGGTATAACAAAGGGTGTATCGCACGAATCCAATCCACATATTGCCTGTTTTCCAGCGACGGGCGTATAGCATTTATATCGAGTGAGAAACGTGCTTTAGCACGGATAAAATCTATCCATGCCAGAAATTCATACGATTGCAGTATATCGGGCGTAAGCGGACGCACCGTATTGGCAAACGCAATAAGTATCTTGACGATTTCACGGCGTTCTTCGCTTTCCAATTCCCGTATGCGGTTGTTGGCTTCCACCACTTCGGCCGGTTCTATAAATACGGTCTTTCCCGTAGCCGATTCGTCATGTACAATCCCTTTGAGCTTCCGCTTAAAGGCAGGGGCAACAGGTATCACCAGACGCCCGTCACGCATAGTGGGAGCAACGTCTTTATCTACCAGTCCTTCTGCCTGTGCCGAACGAAGTATGGCATTCAGGCTTTTGGAAATACTGCCCGACACCTGAGCCATCTCTCGGCGGATACGTTGCAGTTCGGAAGAAGCATTATCTTTGATACGCCCGTATTTATCGAGTATGCCGTCTATCGTTTTCAACAGTTGGGGAAATACCGCCACTTCTCCAGCCAGTCTTTGCAGATACGGATAAGGGGTGTTTTCTTCCTCTTCCCTGTTCAGAAATCCTACAATTTCTTTTATGGTCTGCAACGAACGGCGGAGGTCGAACACGGCACTTTCATCGAGCCACGTCCCTTCGATACGTATATTTTTAAGCGCGGGGCGCACATCGTAGAAATGGCTGACAGGAAAATCGTCCTCTTCCTGAATGATACGGACAAACTCTTCGGTTTGCGAGAGTTGCTCCTGTATAAATGTATAATCCGACGAAAACTGCATCTGCTCTACCCTCTCCTCACCCAATGGGCTGAGGCATTTTGCAGTAACAAGCATGCGTATCTGGTCGAATCCTATCTTATTTTCAAAATTATCGGGATAAATCACTTTTTCTATTCTTTCTCTTTTAAACAGGTCTATCTTAAAACATAATAATAAGCCTCCATGTAACGCTTTTGTTCGCGTTCATAGGCATTCTATTTCCTCTTGACACAGAGGTAGTAACGGTATCCGGAGTTCCCATCGCCTTCCAGACACCGCTTTTAGGGCATTTCTCTCCTGTGCGGGCAGTCATCCCTATATGTGGTTTCATCATAATTTTACTAATATTCAATGTTGTTACTCTACAAATATTGAGCCAGCAAAGGTAAGGAAAATTCGCGTCACAATTGTTGACACAGATTGTTACAGATAGTAATTATTCTTATTTTTGCATAGTTATAAGTAACATTAGTCCTTGTCTTTGTCATGCTGACGACAGGAAGCATCTCTTGTCAGAAAGTAGAGTCGAGATCCTTCCCTTTGGTCAGGATGACATGTGATAGTAAATATTTTGAAATTTCTTAATAAATCCCGAGTATGAATAAAGAAAACTCTTCGCTTACTTCACTATACAATGCTTTTTTTTTCGATTTTGATTATACGCTTGCCGACTCGTCCAAAGGGATAGTCGCTTGCTTTCAAATTGTACTGAAAAGGCACAATTATGTAACTATTGCGGATGAAGATATTAAAAAGACTATCGGGATGACACTCGAAGATTCTTTCGCCCAATTGACAGGCGTAGCGGACAGCAAGCTATTGAAACAATATAAAGATGAATACCTGGCAGAAGCAGACGAAATCATGTCTGACAATACTGTACTTTTCGATGATACAGTGCCACTAATAAAGAATCTGAAAGAGCAGGGTGCATCTGTCGGTATTATTTCCACAAAACAAAGCTATATCATCAGGCAGACTCTCCTAAAATACGGGATAGAACAGCTTTTCGATACGGTGATAGGCATGCTGGATGTGGTAAAACACAAGCCCGACCCCGAAGGGTTATTGTCGGGGATGAAACAGGTAAACGCCATGCCTGAAAAAACGCTTTACGTGGGGGATAACACCATAGACGCGCAGACTGCCCGTTCGGCAGGGGTCGATTTTATCGCAGTCACCACAGGCATGACCCTTGAAGACGATTTTAAAGCATATCCGCATATTGCAATAATACCGAGCTTATCTTTTATAAATAAAATTACATTGCCGGAATGAACAGAATAAGAGCAATCAAAAGCAACTATACCAGTACACTACGTTACATGATGTTTATTTTGTTGATAAGTATCAGCGCCATGCTTTATTCTCAACAAGACAGTATAGTTTCAAATATCATTTACATTCCCAAAGGATATGAAGCAGCTCCCGAACAGAAAGAGAGCGGTAAAACTTATATACATATAGATACTAATCCCAGGCACGAAGGCATATCCGTTCAGAACCTTATAAATAGTACCATGAAATTTCCTGAAAGCGCGTTACAGGAAAAAGTGCAGGGAAATACTGTACGTGTGCAGTTCACTCTCGAAACAGACGGCAGAATACATAATGCGGTTATCATTACCTCTGCTTCTCCTTCTCTCGACCGCGAAACAATGAGAGTTATACATTCCCTGCCACGATTTAGCCCGGGTATGCTCAATGATGAAGCCGTACCTGTAGAATACATCTGCCAGCTCACCTTCAACGAAGTCGTAAGGCCTCAGAATGTATTGGAGACAACCGGCTTCTGGCTGCCGGAATATAAAGGAGGTGATAAGGCTTTGAGCAAATATTTGCAACAAAACATGAAATACCCGACCGAAGCAGCCGAAAATGCTGTGCAAGGATTGGTTTTGTTACGTTTTACTGTATCATCCGAAGGAAAAGTCATAAAACCTAAAGTCTTAAGAAAAGTAAGCCCCGAGTGCGATGCCGAGGCCGTTCGTGTGGTTATGGGCCTGACTGAATGGCTTCCCGGAGTCAATAACGGCAAATACGTTTCATGCTATTTTACTCTCCCAATAAGATTTTCTTTAGGTGTCTGATCAAAAATATTAAGTTAAAAAATGAACAAAAATGCGCGTCTATAGTTTAATAGATGTAAATTATGACGTGCTGCAATGTGGGGATTTAACAATTTTGATTCAAGAACCAGTTCCATTTTACTTTTTATTATTCATTTAGGTTAATTTACTGTTAATAAGCAAAAATACTATCTGATAAAAAAAATAAAACGACAGATGCAACGTTTTACACTTAGACACATCTTTATAAATGTATAATGCAAACACTTATAATAATTGAAAAGCATGAAACAAAATTCTCTATTTTTCATTTTATTATTCGGCTTATTATTAAGTGGATGTAATAACGATAACAACGAAAAGCCACTTAACTTCTCGGAGTCGAAAGTGCAGATGAGATTCGTGATCCCCAGCTTCGAACGAAGCGGCGCTGCACAGCAAGCTGCCGTTTTTACCGGAAGGAGCATACATTGGTTCGATGAAACCACCGGTGAAATAAAATTTCAGGATCCGCCCGAATCGTCGGCCATGATACTTGCCGCCCTGAAAGAAGCTGACCATATCGATTTTTACCTCGGAGAAGAAAAACTGTTCTCGGCTAAAGTAAGATCACAGATTCACTCCGATTACTACAACGATGTAACCCTGTATGTTGATTTCGGCCAGCAGAAATATTACATCAAAGACGGTTATCCTCCTTTGGATGAAAGCCAGAAGGATTCTCCCGCGCAAAAAGAGCGGGACGAAAATTGGGAAAACATTAAAAACGGTTATCAGAAACTAATCGACCAGCTGCGCAGGGAAGACCGCATCAGGTAATTTGCAAACTGCACAACACGCATGATTCAGGAGGTGATTTTTATTACCTCTTTTTTTTGTTTTCTTTGTAAAAAATATTGAAGGATATGTAAAGAAAATTTACAGACAAGACACACCCAACATCAACCTATAAAACTAGCAATCAACACATTACTCCTTTTGGCATAAAATTGGTTTATTACAAAGAAAAACAAGTATTACCGAAATATATAAAACATCGTTATGAAAAAACTAGTATTATCTTCCCTTTTATTATGCCTTTGCACTCTTTGCATATCGCAGGACTATCCAAAACCTACCAACGTGGCCACTCCGGCTGAAAAAGTATACGGTTTATCTAAATTCTGGATGGAAGCCCGTTATAATTTCATATTTATGGAAAAAATAGGCGTCCAAAAATGGGACAGCACATACCAGGCCTTTCTTCCTTTGGTGATGAATACCAGCAACGATTGGGAATACTGGAGATTACTGCAAAAATTCTGTGCCGTGCTCAAAGACGGGCACACTACTATATGGAGGCCGAGCATTAAACTATCTCAGAAAGAACCAGAAAAAGCCGGGCAGGTATTTATACCGGAAC
>DQAM01000355.1 GCA_003523545.1 Dysgonomonas sp. | reverse complement strand
TCCAGCGATTCGTCTACCATTCCGGCAATTTTAACATAGCCGCCTAAAGGAAGCCATCCGATACCATACTCGGTATCGCTGTTTTTAGGTTTGTATTTAAACAAAGAAAATCCCGCATCGAAAAACAAATAGAATTTTTCGACACGTATTTTGAAAATCCGGGCAAACATGAAATGCCCGAATTCGTGTACAATCACAAGTATGGATAAACTCAGTATTAACTGTAATGCCTTAATCAAAAATGTCTCCATTGATTATCGTTTTCTAATTGTATTATATTTATATTCTTATATTCTATTAAAAAAAGTATCAGTACGCATAAACTGAACTTTGCTGCAATACGGTCTCCATAATGTTGACATACCATTCTAACAGATACGTCATAGACCAATAGTACAATATCCCCAGCAAAGTACAGAATACGCTTATTATAAGCATACTGATTATTATTTTCTGCTTATCTAGCGGTTGTCTTTTCTCTTCGGCAGCAGCGACAACGGTAGTTTTGCAAGCTATATCTCGCAGCCTTTGCCCCGAATTAGCCAGATACATAATTATTTCTACAGGCCATATTACGATAAACAGATTACGCAGAATCATGCGCGGATAAGAGACAGGGCTTCCGTCCAACCTTACCAACTGCAATTTTTGCAAACGTTTTCCCGGGCTTCTGCCCCCGAAAAGATCTTTTGATAAAAAATAAATATAGGATAAAGCCATGCATATACTCAGCGGGACAAGCATCCCTGTCATGGATGAAAACAGGTTTTTCATCATGTTCAACGATTCCTCTTCACCCATGTACTGAGAATTGATTATATCGTGCATGGGAAAAGATTCAAAGAAAGAAGCCATACCGATGGTATTTCCAATCATCATGAACATCATCATAGGGATGTAATCTATCAGCGCTGATATAAGACGCGTAGATGCCGTAACCGGAACTACCGTATTCGCGTTGTTATTTCCCTCCATCATATTCTCCATATTTTTAAGCATTTCCTATAAATGAAGAAGCTATCTGACGGGCTTCTTCATTCGAACTTACATAATCGCCGTAAGCCGGATTTTTCACAAAAGATGCTTTATGCATTGTTTTTTCTATTATATCGGTCATTTCCAGAAAGCCTACCTTATCTTGCAAAAAAGCTTCGACGACTATCTCATTGGCAGCATTCAGTATGCAGGGCATATTCCCCCCCTGGTTTATTGCTTCGTATGCAAACGCCAGATTCCGAAACCGCGACGTATCGGCTTCTTCGAATGTCATACATCCCAACTTGAATATATCGAGCCGGTCAAAGCCTGATTTTAATCTTTGCGGGTAAGAAAAAGCATATTGTATAGGCAGCCTCATATCAGGCAATCCTAATTGCGCTATGATCGAAGAGTCTTCGAACTGCACCATCGAATGTATTATCGACTGGGGATGAACCACTACCTGTACCTGCGAAGGCAGAACATCAAACAACCATTTGGCTTCTATCATCTCGAAACCTTTGTTCATCATGGTGGCAGAATCAATAGTTATCTTTGCACCCATATCCCAGTTAGGATGTTTCAATGCCTCTTTCTTGGTAACCTTCGCCAATTCATCTTTATTAAGATTGCGGAAAGGGCCTCCCGATGCCGTAAGCAATATTTTCTCAATCGCGCTGTTTTCTCCGCAAAGGCATTGGAAAATAGCAGAATGCTCGGAATCGACAGGCAAAATAGGCACCCTGTTTTCCATAGCCAGCCGCGCAATAAGTTCGCCGGCAACCACCAGAGTCTCTTTGTTGGCTAAAGCTATAGCCTTCTTCGATTTGATAGCTGAAATAGTAGGAGCTAATCCTGCATATCCGACCATAGCGGTAAGCACCATATCGATAGGTTCGCTCTGCACAACCTGTACAATCGAATCTATCCCTGCCCATACTTTTACCGGAAGATCGGCTAAAGCATCTTTAAGCTCTTCATATTTACTTTCGTTGGCAATGACTACCACTTCGGGCTGAAATTCACGGGCTTGCTTTATTAACAATTCAAGATTATTGTTTGCGGTAATGGCATATACTTCGAAATGTCCGGGATGCTCCCTGACAACTTCCAAAGCCTGAGTTCCGATAGAACCTGTAGAACCTAATATAGCAAGTTTACGTTTCATTCAGAATGTAATATATAATTCCGGATTTACGGGATTACCCCGGTACCAAAGTTCGAACTGCAATGATGTTCTTTTATCATTATTCTTCTCTTTTTCAACACCCATAAGGGCAATGGCTTCGCCGGTTCTTACACTGTCCCCGGTCTTTTTCAACAGCATAGTCACACCTTTGTACAGAGATATGAAACCATTCTTGTGCTGTATCTGGATAACGTAACCGTTCTCGGCATCGTATCCGGTATATACCACCGAGCCTTCCAAAGTAGCCACAACGGTTTCTCCCGATATAACGATAGTCACTCCGTAGTGTTTCATCGGTATGTTAAACCTATCCGAGATAACTCCTCTTACCGGACGGAAAAATGTGACTCCTTCTGTCATGGATATATCGGACGGAGAAGTTGCCAGGTTATATTTTTCTTCTTCTTCGAAACGTTCCCTGAATCTCAATTCTCTCTCCGTGTTTTGCAGCGATCTGTCATTGGCCGCTATCCGTATAGTATCCACACCGCTCATCGGGATGGAATCGACTTTACCTTCGAATATATCCAGTATATTCTGAATATATACCTCCTGATATCTTTGTTTGGTTTCAAGAGAATCTACCTGTATAGCAGCACTAATGGCCTGCTCCCTGATCTCAGAATCGAGATACCCGGGCAGATAGTTCCGGATAGGCGTAGTAATTATAATAATAGACGTAATTATCATCAATAAAAGGAAAAAACCGAAAAACATCACAATCCCGTTGAACATGGAAACCCTCAGCTTCCAGGTTTCATCCAAAGTATTTTCGTTTAAGATGGAAAGACGGTATTTAAAGTTCAACCTCTTCCAGAAACTATGTCTATTTTTAACTTTTTTCTTCGCCATTTAATAACCGTATCCGGATATACATTTTTCATCCAAATTATTAAACTGAAATCGAATGCATACCGAAACATCTGAACAAAATATATCAAGGTTGCAAATTTAATAAAAGAAAATCGAGATTAGGTTATCGTCTATAACTAATTATATAAAGAAAATTAAATTAGAAAGAATAAACGTTATATCCAGAAATTATTCTTTCGGGAATCGTTACTTTCATTTTTTTTAGCTATTTTTGCAGCCTGCTTTTTGGGGAACAAGCGTTTTTCCCGGAGCAGT
>DQAM01000442.1 GCA_003523545.1 Dysgonomonas sp. | reverse complement strand
TCTGGTCAATAATGCCGGGATAAATGGCAGCCAGACACCGGTAGAAGATATGACCACCGAACAATGGGACAAGGTAGTTAAAGTCAACCTTTACGGTCCGTTCTTTTGCAGCCGCGAATTTCTACAGAAAAAGAAAAAATATGGCACCTACAAAGGAAGCCGTATAATCAATGTTACGTCTATACATCAGTACATCAATGTACGTGGTAATGCCAACTACAATGCCGCAAAGTCCGGAATGCGTAATCTGGCCTATACTATGGCACTGGAACTTGCAGACCGTGAAATGACTGTGAATAATATAGCTCCGGGCATGATTCTTACTCCTATCAACGAAAAAGTAATAAACGACCCTGAAAAACTGAAAAGGGCGGAAAATATAATACCTTTCCATAGGGGGGGAAAACCAGAGGAAGTGGCTAATGTGGCGCTTTTCCTCGCTTCAGAAGAAAGTTCGTATGTGACAGGAAGCACTTATACCGTCGACGGAGCCTTATCAATACTCGGTCCTGACGCATAAGATTATATTGATATGGATTTATTAGACTGGCTGATTGCCTTTATTCCGGTAATATCGTTCGGCCTTGTCCCTGTAATCGGGACTTTGATCGGAGGGAAGCCTACAGAACAATCGATGGGTATTGCTTTGGGTGGTTTTGTCTTTTCTCTTGTCGTCCTGTTTATTCGCAGGCCGGATATTACCCCTCATATATTTATAACCGGTTTTTTGTCCGGAGTCTTCTGGTCTATAGGATCGGTAGGTCAGTTTATGGGAATAAATAAACTTGGCGTATCACGGGCTACTCCTATGCTGAACGGAGGCCAGATAATCGGAACATCACTATTGGGTGTGATGTTGGGAGACTGGGCATCAACCAGCGCCAAAACATATGGTTTCATTGCGCTCTTTCTGATAATCGCTGGGATAGTTTTTACTTCTTATAAACAGCAAGAGGCAGATAGCGCAAAACCTCAATGGGGTAAAGGCATACTCATAAATCTTATCGCTGTATTGGGCTTTACGGCTTATGTAGGTATACTTAAGTATTACAGGATCGACGGCTGGAGCAGTATTTTTCCACAATCGATAGGTCAGATTACAGCTATATTCGTTATCGGACTGCTTCTATTCAAATCCCAGTCATTTACAAAGCTTTCGCTGCGTAACAGCATTATCGGTGTAATCTGGGGTGTAGGTAATATTGCCCTTCTTCTGTCACAAGCTAGTTTAGGGCTGGCTATCGCCTATCCTGTCAGCCAGGCAGCCGTAATTATATCTGTATTCGGAGGTGTGCTTATCAATAAAGAACGTAAAACCCGCAAAGAATGGATTGCAGCCGGCATAGGCATAGTGGTTATTTGTGCAGGACTGTTTATGATTTACCTTTCGGGTAAACATTAAAATTGATAATCAGAAATAATAATAAACTTATCAGGGATAGCTATAACCATAACGGCATAGTTATCCCTTTTCAATAGAAAATATTGTTTATTTATTCTCTGAGATAAAAAATCAGAACTGACGATATGATTACCTAAAAGCTATATATATGTTTATGCAAACTAATACTCCTATGAATTCTGACTGAATTACAATCTCTTCTTATACCATGCACTTTTCTTCAGATAAACTAGGGATAATACTAACAATACAATTACATATAATTGTTCGGCAGTCCAATATACTGCAAGCGGAACACCCGGAGAATTAGTAAGTATAAGCAAATAAAATAAATAGATAGTAATATTTATTATCTGAAATATAAAGGCTGCACGTGTATTTCCTGTACCGATTACTGTATTGCAGTAAATATAAGCCGGGACAGAAATGATAAATGTAGACAGCATCACACAAAAAGGATAAAATGCAGTGTGGAGAACTTCTAGATCATTTGTAAATAAGCGTAAAAGGTTATCCGAAAAAACGAAAGCCAGCAATATTAAAGGAATACCTATGACATAATTCAATGCTATGACTTTCCTGCAAACCGGCATTACCTGTACGGTTTGCTTCGCACCAACAAGACTGCTTACCAACGAAATCGTAGTAGCAGCAAATGAATTGACAATCACGAAAAAAATCATCGATATACTTCTTACTACATTTGCAGCGGCAAGCTCATACTCTCCTAAATTCTCAATCGCAACAAAAAAGAGAAACCAGGGAGCTACACTTAAGAATGAGCGTACCATTGTCCAAACAGATATATTAAAAAGATAAAGCGTGAGCTTAAAATCAAATATAAGGCGGAATGCGTATTGCTTCATATCTGCATACTTATATATATAAAAGATTAAGAAGAATAGTCCGATCAATCCGGCAAGAGACGATCCGATTGCAGCTCCGCTTATCCCTAATTTTGGAAATCCAGCCTTACCAAAAATAAGTAAGTAATTAAAAAGAATATTACAAACCACCATTACAATAGAATTCAATGTAAGAATCTTAGTTTGGGTAGTTCCGATGAAAAAAGCGCGGATTGCCAATAAAGGAAAAGCAAATAAATAGCTGTAATCCCGCCATTCAATATATTGAATAGCCGCCTCATATACATTATCTGAGGAAATCAGCCTCCGAAGCAATAAGGGCGAAATGAGCTTAGAGGATACAAAAACAATTGCTGCAAATAGGGATAGAAAAATCAATCCCTGATAGAAAATTTTCCCTATGTCTGTGTATTGCTGCTCACCTATACACCGGGCGACAACTACCTGTAAACCGAGGCTGAATCCAAAACCGAGCATATACACGGCAGTATAATACATCGCCCCCAATGCGGACGCTCCCAGCTCTATTTGACTAACATGTCCGAGGAAAATGGAATCCGTCAGATTGATTAATTGCTCCATGAGCAGGCTCACCATAATAGGATAATTGATGAGCCATATTTGTTTGTATGTATAATCCATATGTCATTATAAAACAGCATGCGGCAACAGAAAAATGTACTGCATACAATCATTAATAATTTTAGTGATTAAACTCTGTAAGATATGGGATAGGGTTTTAATGCCGGAAAGATACTCCCCGGTAAGCCCATAGCAGGATAGCTATATACAGAGTTGCCATTTCATAAATCAGACAATATGATTTTTATATATGCAAATATAAGTATTATTTAAAGAATTACTCTGCGCACCAGCAGATAGATATTATTTATAGCAAGAAAGTAGAAAACAGCAGTTCTTTTTCATATACAAAATTCTATACCATTTCATTTCTGCAAAAAAAAAGATTTATGAGAAAAATTATCTATGCACATTAGCTATATGCAGCTGAATATTCATAGCTTTTATCTGACTGCGTTGTTCACGGCCGATATTATCGTCAGTGACAATGGTATGGATTTTGTCCATCGGGGCAATAAAGGCAAAATTCCTTTTATTAAATTTAGAAGAATCAAATACAGCTATGGTCCGTTTCGAAATAGACATCATGGTCTGGTTTATATTGGCTTCCTCTATATTTGTAGTAGACAGCCCCTTGTCGACACTGATACTATCGACACCCAAAAACAATTTGTCACAATAAAACATGTTCAGAATAGATTCTGCAATCGATCCTACAGTCGATAGGGATGAATCCCGAATAAACCCGCCTAACATAATAATATTGAATCTTTTATACTTTGCTAATTCTGTCGCTATATTAACAGCATTTGTAATAATAGTAAGCTTTTGGAACCCTTCGAGGTTTTTGGCTATTTCGAGAGTAGTACTACCGGAATCGATCAAAATCGTTTCATTTTCATTGATAAGGGATGCCGCCAATCTCCCTATCGCCTTTTTCTCTTTGTAATGAAACAGACTTTTCCTGTCAATTGCAATATCATCAACTGAATCTGTATCAGGATATTTCATGGCGCCGCCACGAACCCGTGTCAGAAGATTTTTTCTTTTCAATTCGTTCAGATCCTTACGTATCGTAACTTCCGAAACCTCAAATTCTTTACTTAACTCTGAAACACTAACATTCGGATTATTTTCCAATTTATGAAGAATCTGCGCTCTTCTTTCTTTAGCTGTGTTATTCATACCAACCTGATAATTACTATTATAATATTAAATCACTACAAATATAATAAATAAATCAGATTATTATCATCTTCATTCGTTTTTTTACCAATAAAACGTTTCGAAACGTTTCGAAACATTTAATTACATAACACAAATAACATATAAAATATTATTAAACAATTAATTAATCATCAATAATAAAAATACATCCAAAAAATTTACAACAATATTATTTTCGAAACACATTACGAAACCATAAATTTGTATCATATCTTTCTTACAATTATAAAATAATGATATGAGAACTAATACAACAGGTAATAAAGACACACTAGAAATCACTGTAAATAAAAGTGAAACAGATACTTATAAAGAAATATTTCAACAACCTTCTGTTTGGGAAAAAGAATTTAATCTTCTGCTAAACAACAAAGAAGTGATAAAAGATTTTATATCAAAACATTTCGATAAAGAATCTGTTGAGATTATATTTTCCGGTGCCGGAACGTCTGCTTACATAGGAAATATACTTTCGGTAATATATGGCAAAAAGGGCTATTTTAACTGTAAATCAATATCTACGACTGATATTATAACACATCCGGAATCACTATTACCCAAAAACAAGAAAGTTATTCTGATTTCATTTGCCAGGTCAGGAAACAGTCCCGAAAGTATTGCTACCGTAACCCTGGCAAACAAAATATGCAAAGAGGTAGTGCATATAATCATTACCTGCAATAAAGACGGAATACTTGCATCATGCATATCTTCCAATGACCTCCTATTGCTGCTTCCTCCCGAGACAAATGATAAAAGCCTTGCTATGACCAGCAGCTTTTCGACTATGCTGTTGGCCGGTTTATTACTACTGGACATAAACATCCTGGAATCAAAAAAAGAAGATATAAAGGAACTATGCCGGAATGCACAGTCTGTTCTGGATCAGTACAGCTCTCATTTAGAAGAACTAAGCAAAAAATATTTTTCGAGAGTAATATTTTTAGGGTCAGGAGAACTAAAAGGAATTGCCGAAGAATGCCATCTGAAAATGCAGGAAATGACAGACGGAAAAGTAATCTGTAAATACGATTCATTCCTGGGATTCCGCCATGGGCCCAAAGCTGCTATAAATGACGAAACCCTGCTGGTTTATTTTTTCTCGGATGACGATTATGTATTTTCTTACGAAAGGGATCTGGTTAAACAGATAAATATAAATAATAAAGTAGTCGCACAAATTGCTGTATCCGGCAAAAAAGCAGATGTCCCTTCTGTAAGATTCGACCTTGAAGTAAATATAAAACAGGAGATTATGAAGGACAACGGATATATTTTTATTGCAGAAGTATTAGCCGGTCAATTACTTGCATTCTTTAAATCCGTAGATATGGGTTTCAATCCGGATTCCCCATCGGTTTCCGGCAATATTGCCCGTGTTGTAGAAGGAGTGGAAATTTACAAATATTAAATTGGGATAAATAAGCTGGTATTATTTTTTTAATTATTAAATTGACAAGAACAATGTTGCGTGAGAGTGTAGAAACAAAGCCAAAAACGGAGAGTATACTGGAGATAATAAGAGAATTAGAGTCTGCAACAGGAGTAAAACGCACTTTATTGGCCGTTTGTCCCAATTCGATGTCTGTAATTAAAGCATCTCTGAGGGCAGCCAAAAGGAACAATGCTCCCATAAAATATGCCGCAACTCTAAACCAGATAGATGGAGACGGGGGATATACCGGCCTTACCCAAAAACAGTTTACGAAAATGCTTGAAATAGAAGCATCCCGTATTAATTATAAGGGACAGTATATTGTTGCAATCGACCACGGTGGTCCCTGGCTCAAAGATATTCAGGCTAAAGAGAAATGGGATATTGATAAAGCAATGAACGGGGTGAAAAAATCTTTTGAAGACGCGGTTCTGGCCGGCTACGACCTGTTACACGTAGACCCGACTGTCGATATTCATATCGAAAAAGACAGTGTTATCGATATACGGGTAGTCGCATCCCGTACTGTAGAACTGATAGCACATGTCGAAAAGTTCAGAAAGCAAAATAATTTACCTGCAATCTCTTACGAAGTAGGTACCGAAGAGGTTGAGGGCGGTCTTGCCGACGAAAAGACTTTCGATTTATTCCTCGAATTGCTCCGGGATGGATTAAAAAATGCCGGATTGCAGAAAGTATGGCCGTGTTTCATTGTTGGGAAAGTAGGTACCGATCTGCATACTATAGTCTTCGATAAAGAAGTAGCAAGAAAACTTACTGCTAAAGCCGCGAAATACGGAAGTTTTATAAAAGGCCATTATACGGATGCAGTAGAAAATCCATATGATTATCCTTTGTGCGGAATAGGTGCTGCTAATGTAGGCCCGGAATTTACAATCAGTGAATATAAGGCTTTGATGGAACTGGAAGAACTGGAAAGAATATACCATACCGAAGGAAAAGTGGCCGCATTGTCAAATATACAGGCTGAGTTGAAACAAGCAGTTATAGATTCGAACCGCTGGCAGAAATGGCTTAAAGCCGGAGAAAAGGGGAAACAGCTTCATGAATTGGCTCCCGAAAGACAGGAATGGATTATACAGACTTGCTGCCGGTATATTTACCAAAATCCCGAAATAATTGCTGCACGATTGCGCTTATACGAAAATCTGGGAAATCTGGGAATAGATGCCGAAGAGATTGTACTGAGTACTATAGAACGCGATATGGATAAATATTTTAATGCTTTTAATCTTGTAAATCTAAATAATTACCTCTGATGAAAGAGTTTGATATAATTGCAATAGGAGAACTGAATGCAGATATAATCCTGAACGGAATCGACGGGATGCCCGTCATCGGCAAGGAAATATTTGCAAAGGATATGCTGGTTACACTGGGTAGTTCTACGGCTATCTTTGCCGCCAATGCGGCTGCCCTGGGAATGAAAGTGGCAATCGTCGGTATGATAGGAAAAGATATTTTGGGTGGACTGGTACGTAAAGAATTGAACGCAAAAGGCGTGGATACCTCGATGCTGATCGAGCATCCTTCCATCCCAACGGGGGCGACTATTGTAATGAGTTATGATGAAGACAGGGCCAACGTTACGTTTCAGGGAACTATGGATGTTATGACCCTCGAGGATATAGACCCAGGCATTTTCAAAAGAGCCAGGCACATCCATGTATCGTCTATTTTCATGCAGTCAGGAATAAAAAAGGACTTGAAACGAATATACGAACTAGCCAGACAAAACGGTGCGACGACTTCGCTCGATACGCAATGGGATCCGGTCGAAAAATGGGATTTCGATTACAAAGAACTTCTTCCGTTGATCTCAGTATTTCTGCCTAACGAAACCGAATTATGCTGCATGACAGGGTCTAACGGCATTCAGGAAGCAATCAACCGCATCCGCCCATACATGAATACATGTGTTATAAAGCAGGGATCGAGAGGATCTTTATTAATCGATAAGGACGGCACAATAAATCCGCTTCCGGCATACATCAACCAGAATGTAACAGATTCGATCGGTGCGGGCGACAGTTTCAATTCCGGGTTTATAGCCCGTTACATAAAAGGAGCTCCCCTACCCGATTGCCAGGATTTCGGAAATCTGGCAGGAGCGCTCAACACTACTTCGGCCGGAGGGACTTCTGCTTTCAATAGCAGAGAGAAACTGAAAAGCACTGCAAAAAAAATATTCAATAAAGATATAAGCTGGTTATGAAAGTACAGGAAAAATTGAAAGAATATCAGGCTGAAAAGAAAGCCTTGCTGGCTACCAATTTCTATAATTTCGAAACGCTTACAGCCATTCTGACTGCGTCATCTCAACTTAACGTTCCGGTTATTTTACAGCTGACTTCCAGCTCAATCGAATACATGGGAATGAGAGCCGCTCTGCAAATGGCACGGCAGGGACTAAAAGATTACGGTGTAGAAGGCTGGATACACCTCGATCACGGCCACAGTCCCGAATTAGTCCACCGGTGCCTGGATATGGGTTTTGATTCAGTGATGATAGATGCCAGCGACAAGCCTTTTGGAGAGAATGTGGAAATAACGTCTAAAGTAGTCGAACTGGCTAAGCCTTATGGTGCAAATGTGGAGGCCGAATTAGGTTATGTAGCCAAATTAGGACAGGAACAGCAGGGAGAATTTACTACCGTGGACGAGGCTGTCAGCTTTGTAAACCAGACAGGAGTAGATGCTCTGGCAATAGCGATCGGCTCGGCTCACGGATTCTATAAGTCAGCCCCCAAGCTGGATATACAAAGGCTGGCCGACATACATAAAGCCACAGATGTAGTACTTGTACTTCACGGAAGTTCCGGAATTCCTGATGACATACTAAGTGAAGCGATTGATAATGGCATCAGCAAAATAAATCTGGCTACCGAAATCAAAGATACTTTTATGCGGAACCTCAAAGATACGATGAACGGTTCGAACGAAATCGACCTTCGGAAAGTATTTCCGAAAGCGATAGATAAAGTAGTCGAACTACTGAAAGCAAAATACAGTGTGGTTACTATCAGATAACCGAAGATAAACCGGATAATCCTATAACATTTTAATATCAGCCCATGAAAAAACTAATACCTGTTCTGGCATGTATACTGTCGTTGATCGGATGTAAAGAAAGCAGCCATGATATAATTTCGGGCAGCCTTATTTACAGGATAGACGACAAGATGCATATTTATGTCGGTTCCCAAAAAGAAGGAGCAGCAGAAATCTACAAAGAATATATACCTGCCGATTACCTGACTGCAAGGGAATTTACAGCCAAAGATTTTAATCTGAAAGAAGCTGCTAACGAAAAAAACGGGGAAAACGATCTGTATCACTTTACAGGTGTATACAATGAAAACGGCTTCTCTATAGAAAAACAAGTAAATATAACCGTTTCACCTGATTATCCCGATATGATATGGTGCGATATCAGCTACATCAACCGGGGAGAAAAAGATGCCTATGTGACTTCGTGGATGAACCATAATCTGCGTATCGACCAGAATACCGATAGTGTAATCTGGTCTTTACAGGCTAGTTCCAGCAGCAGGCGCGACGATTGGATACTTCCTGTAACACCCGGTTATAGTTATAAAAACTTTATGGGAATGAATAATTCCGATTATGGCGGCGGAATACCGGTTCTGGACTTATGGAGAAAAGACGGCGGAATTGCTGTCGGCTTGCGCGAAGATATAACCCGCCTGGTAAATATGCCCGTTCAGATGAACCTGCACGATACCTATGCCTCCTTAGGTATCGAATATGAATATCCCGAAGCAATACGCTTCAAGAAGAATGACACCATCCACACTTACAGCACATTTATTTCCATACATAAAGGGGATTTTTTCGATCCGGTAAGGCAGTTCTCCAAGTATATGCAGAATGAGCGGGGAATCAAGTTTGCCGAGTCCGAACCGGAAGCTTACGAAGCTGTATGGTGTGCATGGGGGTACGAACGGACATTCACCATAAACGAAGTTATTCAGACTTTGCCTAAAGTAAAAGAACTGGGATTCAAGTGGGTGGATGTAGACGATGGTTTCCAGATTTGTGAAGGAGACTGGAAGACAAACAGCCGTTTTCCCGGAGGAGATAAAGATATGCGCCGGATTGCCGACGAAATACATAAACATGGTATGAAAGCAAAATTATGGTGGGCACCTTTGGCGGCCGACCCCGGCTCCAACTTATTGAAGACAACACCGGAAGCTATGCTCAAAACCTCAGAAGGTATTCCCGAATACATTTCATGGTGGGACAGCTATTACCTTTCACCTGTAAATCCATACACCAAAAAGCATACCGAAGAAGTTCTGAAAATGTTTTTGAAAACCTGGGATTTCGACGGGCTCAAGATGGACGGACAACATCTGAACCTCTGTCTGGCCGATCATAACAGGCACAGCGGACTAGAATATCCCGAACAATCATTCGAGCTTTTACCTACTTATTTCGAAAATGTGTATGAAACAGCACGGAAGTATAAGCCGCACGCCGTCATTCAGAATTGTCCATGCGGCACGGCGATGAACTTTTTCAATATGCCTTATATGAACCAGGCAGTCTCTTCCGATCCTACATCGAGCTGGCAGATCCGTCTGAAAGGAAAAGTATACAGGGCCATTTTCGATCAGATAGCCTATTATGCCGACCACGTAGAATTGAGTGACAACGGAAACGATTTCCCCACTCAGATCGGAATCGGGGCTGTTGTGGGCTCCAAATTCACTTATCCCAGAGACAACCCCAACGTAAAAGAATCTTATCTGCTGACACCCGAAAAAGAAAAATTATATAAGAAGTGGGTAGGCATTTATAACGACAAGATC
>DQAM01000425.1 GCA_003523545.1 Dysgonomonas sp. | reverse complement strand
AAATATAGAAGAGTGAATTATACCACGCTCTTATTTTACAGAACATTAACAAATAAGAATAAATCCCTCGCATAAAACCCCTTTTACTCATTCGAATATAAACCACTAATAAATAGATAGTTATTCAATAATTTAATAAATTGATTATTTTTTTACTTTTTATCACAAGGGTGATTTAAAGTTAAATCGACTTAACTAATAAGGAGAATGTTATTAAACCCTAGAATGTAATGCCTATGAGAAAAAACTAGAAGATATACAAAAAGATGGAGGATACGGCTATATCCCCCATCATTATAAGAAAAACACCCTTAAATTAAATTGAGTATTAACTTATTGAATACAAATTTATGAAAAAAAAATTAGTTAACCATATCCGGTGTTTACTCAACAAACGGAAGATCCTTTTACTAATTATTCTAACTATTACCGGGTTAAGCACACAAGTACATGCACAGAATAAGAATGTCACTATCCAGGCAGGTAATACAACTATCAAACAAGTAATAAATCAAATAGAAAAGCAAACCGACTATTTGTTCATTTATGACAACGACGATGTTGACCTCAATAAATCCGTGTATATAAATGTTAAGAACGAGAAAGTAGAGAAAGTATTAACCGATGTTCTGAAAAATACAGGATTAACATATACCGTAGAGAACAGGAATATCATGCTGATGAAAGCCATGGAAATATATCCTGCCGAGCTGGCACAGCAGCAGGGAGTCGTCATACGAGGTTCGGTCCGCGACGAGAACGGTACTCCCCTGATCGGAGTAGCTATAAAAGAAAAAAACACCACTAACGGACAGATAACAGACATGGACGGCAATTTCATTATCCATGCAAAAAATAACAATTCGGTATTAATGTTTTCATACCTTGGATATCTCCCCGTAGAAAAAAATGCCGAACCTAATATGAGCATAATACTTAAGGAAGATACTAAAGCACTGGATGAGGTTGTGGTAATAGGTTACACCTCCCAGAAGAAATCATTGCTGACCGGATCTATTGCGACCATGAGAGTAGATGACAATATCAATTCATTGCCGACCACTTCGGCCGGAAATATTCTGGTCGGAAAGCTCGCAGGGGTCAATGTTAGTACGCCGAACTCAATCCCCGGATCACAACCCGATGTTAGTATCCGTACCAGCTCATCATGGAATACTCAGCATGTAATCTATGTAATAGACGGTGTGGTTCGTGGCGGAGGGGATTTCAATAATTTGAGTCCGAATGAAATAGAAGAGATTTCAGTATTAAAAGATGCTGCTTCGGCCGCCATTTATGGTTCCCGTTCGGCAGGAGGTGTCGTTCTGGTGACTACTAAAAAAGGTACCAGAGGCAAGCCGGTATTCAATTATTCGATGGGATATAGCATCGATAGCCGGACTAAGAATGTAGACCTGACAAGTGCAGTGCAGGCCGGAGAAATGTACACCCGGATAAACGGGACTGCAGACCCCGCAGGATGGGCCTGGTCACAGGATGAGCTGGATCACTATAAGACGATTAACAATGGATGGGGATATGATCAGTTAAAAACAGTATGGCGTAATCCTACCACCGAAACGCATAATTTGAGCGTCAACGGAGGAGGCGAACGTGTACGCTATTTTGCAGCCGGTTCTATCGTTAAACAGAAAGGTTTCTTGGAACCTATGAAATATGACAAGTATAACTTCCGTATGAATGTAACAGCAGATATATCCAAAAATTTCGAAATATTTGCAGGCTTGGCTTTCTATAATAACATTACAGGACATGTTGCCGACAATGCAGACCCCTCCGACACATATGGAAAACTGCGCATTTGGCAGCCCGACCAGCCTGTGTATACTGACAACGGCCAATATATCGATTACGGATGGATCGGCAATGTGGGAGCCCGGGTGAGCGGCGCGAGCGGTTATAATAAACAATCGCACCTGAAACCACAAATGATAGTTAGTGCTACTTATAAAGCTCCTTTTCTGGAAGGCTTGAAAGCGAAATTCTCTTACAGCCGGAGCTGGACGAATAATATGAGAAAAATATATTATACCAACTATGATATGATGATCATGAAAAAAAGCGGTACAAACAACCGTATCATTTCTACCAGAGATGAAGACATCATAGGAATAAAAAAATCCACATGGGTAGGAAAAGAATATATTGAACGAGAATCGACTTGGAGTGACGATAAGCAGGTGAATGTGCAGATAAATTACGACCGCATATTTAATAATAAGCACCGCGTTTCGGCAGCTTTAGTTACTGAATGGGCTGAAGGAGGCGGAGCCGGTGTTAAAGGTGGACGCGAGAATTTCCCTGTCTACCGTACCGACCAGTTCTGGGCGGCAAGCGGAGCCAGAGGCGACTCTTGGGCCGAAGGTGCAACAGATTGGACAGAAGGCCGTATGTCCTATATCGGCCAGTTTAACTATACATACGCAGATAAATATTTATTTAACTTCTCGTTCCGTGAAGACGGTTCTATGAAGTTTGCGCCGGACGAACGCTGGGGATTTTTCCCGGCAGGGTCGGTAGGATGGATACTATCCGAGGAGTCTTTCTTCAACAATTCGAAAGTCGAATACCTGAAACTGCGTGCGTCTATAGGTCTTACAGGAAACGACGAAGTCGGCGGATGGCAGTGGCAGGAATCATATGAAGCATCTAATTCGGCCTATTTTGGGACATCTCCTTCGAGGTGGGTAGGTATAAAATATGGTCAGGTGGTAAATCCTAAGCTTACGTGGGAAAAAGCGTTGAGCTATAACATAGGGGTCGATATGAATTTTTTCAGACATTGGAATGCTTCGGTAGACTATTGGTTCCGCAGATCCTACGATATTCTGGGCAATCGCCAGAATGCCCTCCCGGCAACCTTTAGTTTGAAGATGCCTGCCGAAAATTATGGTGAAGTACATGCACAAGGTTTCGACCTGCAGCTCGGTTACCGTAACAATACTCCCACCTTCTCTTATTCGGCAAATTTGACCATGTCTTACGGATGGAATAAAGTCATCAAACAAGACCATGCTGAAAATGCCAAATGGTATGACATAAAAGAAGGTAAATATGGCACTTTTATCGACGGATGGGCATTTGACCGCATTATACGTACGCAAGAAGAATTGGACGAATTTAATGCTGCAAACCCTAATTACAAGCATAAAGGATTTTCTCCCGAATTGGGCATGATGGTTTATAAGGATTTGAGCGGTCCAGACGGCGTCCCCGATGGCATCATCGACGATTGGGACAAGGTTATGCTGCGTTCCAAAAACTTCCCGGTGGTATATGGTTTGAATTTAATAGGTAGTTGGAAAGGCCTGAGCCTCGACATGCTATTCTCAGGAAAACTCGGAGAGAAAAAATGGATGTCTGATTTGGCCGGGGGAGTAGAGTGGAACCGGATGTGGGATAAATGGTATCACGACAGTTGGACTCCCGATAATCCAAATGCTGCGCTGCCTAGAAGAGTAACAACTAATACTACAAACACCTATAATGTAGCTAGTTCATTTTGGCTTAAGGATGCAAGCTTCGTCCGCCTTAAATACATTACATTAAGTTACGATCTGCCTAAAAATCAATTCTACAACAAGGTCTTTGATAATGTCCGCCTCTTTGTATCGGGTACAAATCTGTTTGTGCTGAGTCCTTTCAACAAATATTATGATCCGGAAATCGGAGGAGGTAATGCATTCCCGGTATTGAGGTCGTTTAACTTTGGTATAGATGTCAAATTCTAAAAAATATGGATAGTATGAAACTTAAAAATATTATATGTGGTATTTTCCTGACTTTCTTATGCAGCTGCAGTCTGGATTACGAAAACACGGGAGCCATTAACCCCGGCAATGTATGGAACGATAAAAACATGATCAATTCTTACCTGACCGATATTCATGGGCGGATGATGCCCGGATGGGAAAGGTCAGCTAACGGGACGGACGAAGGAATGGGAGGGCCTGCAAGTATGAGTGAATTTACAAGAGGTTTAATTACGCTGGAGAATCAAGGTCAAAACCTGGATTATGAAAGTATCGACCGGATCAATTTCTTCCTCGACCAACTGGAAAAAGTAACCGTCCTGTCCGACGACGAGAAAAAGATAATGATAGGACAGGCCCTTTTTTGGAGAGCGTGGGACTATTGGGGTAAGGTATGGACAGTGGGCGGAGTGCCGCTCATCCTGAAATTTCAGGATGTAACGGATCCACCTTCGTTGTTCGTCTCCCGCAATTCGACTTCTGAGTGTGTGGCACAGATATTGAAAGATCTGGACGACGCGATTGCCTATTTGCCAGATACATGGACAGGGAACGATTACGGACGTATCGACAAGGGGACTGCTATGGCATTTAAAGGACGTATACTGTTGCAATATGCGAGTCCATTGTTCAATCCCAACAATGACTCGAAACGATGGGAAGATGCTTATAAGGCAAACAAAGACGCAGTGGATTTCCTCAAAAGTGTCGGTAAAGGTCTGTATACAGGCAAGTTTGAAGACATCTGGTACGACGAGCAAAACATTGAAGTGATAATGGTCAATCAGTATTATTATCCTGATCACAAATTGGATCAGAAGAACATACGACCTGAGCCTTTGACCAAAGACGGTGCAGATGATAATCAGGCAATTCTCCCGCTTCTGGTGGCATTTCCCAAGAAAGATGGGACGCCTCTCGAATTGGATATCGACCGTCTGGCCAGTGATCCGGCGTATAATGAGCAATTTATGACTGATTTTTATATCGATCGTGATCCTCGCTTCTATGCTACTGTTTTCTGTCCGGGAACATCTTATCCGGCAAGCGATGTTTTAACGGGAGGAATGAAGTACTGGAATACATGGAAAAAGGTACAGATTCCGGGAACTTCCGATTTCAGGTACAATACCATGATATTTGACCAACTGGGAAAAGGTATAGGCTCCGGTGCGTCGGGGTATTTCCAGTTCAAAGGGCTGGATCGTTCACTAACTATAAATACTGTGTATGACGCGGAGACCGATTGGATAGAGATCCGTTTTGCCGAAGTACTGATGAACTACGGCGAATGTGCCAACGAAGTAAATAAAAGTGATGAAGCTCTTCAGGTGCTGTATGATATACGGAAAAGAGCAGGTATTGCAGGGGCTTCCAATTATGGAATCACAGCCTCTTCCAAAGAGGAAATTCGAGAAGCCTATATAAATGAACGATTTATAGAATTTGCTTACGAAGGAAAACGTTTTAGTGACCTGCGTCGCTGGAAACGATACGATATTCTTAATAATTTGAAATATCGCGCAGGTCTGCATGCTGTTATTAAGGACGAGAAAAGTATTGAAAGTTTTGACTGGACAAAAGATATGTACGATCCGGAAGTGCGGAAATTGTTCCGTTTCGAATATATTGAATGCCTGGATGGTGACAAACAATACCAATTCAATCTCGATCTGAATCATTGGTTCTATCCACTTAAGCAAGATGTCATAGACCGTAATTCCAATATGTTGCAGAACAAAGAATGGGGCGGAACGTTTGATCCGCTTCTTTAAAAGATTTGGGTTCTCGTTTTGGTAATAAATACTTCTTCCACTAAGAGCTCACGTCAGAATATATTTCTTACGTGAGACGTGAGCTCTTTTTTATAAAAAATCTGAATATAATAAACATGATTCCGGCACATACACTGCTGGTTTAGGGTATATTTTATCTTTTCATTTTTCAAAATTGCAGTCCAAATCAAGATTTACCATTTTCTTTTTATATGAAAATCTTTCCTTTTTTATTTTTCATCATAGTAAGTTTTAATTCCGTTGCTCAAACAGAATATCATGTCTCTGTAAAAGGGAATGACGAAAACGAAGGTTCGTTTGGTAAGCCGTTCAGAACAATTACTAAGGCTTCGGAAATAGCTATGCCCGGTGACATAATAACTGTTCATGAAGGCATTTACAGGGAGCGTGTTGCACCTCCTCGTGGAGGTACTTCCGATAAAAATCGTATTATTTATAGGGTTGCTCAGGGTGAACGCGTTGTTATTTCAGGTTCTGAACCCGCGAAAGGATGGATAAAAGTGCAGAATGAGACATGGAAACTTACCTTACCGAATTCTTTTTTCGGGACGAGCAATCCTTTTGATGAGCAGATTTATGGCAGTTGGTACCGGGGCAAAGGAAAACCCAATCATACTGGTTCAGTTTATCTGAACGGGAAACGTATAAGAGAAGCTTTTTCCCTTGAAGATATTCTCAGACCGATAGGAAATCAACCCTATTGGTATGCTGAAGCTGATGGTAACGGAGGTCCTGTATTAATGAATTTTGAGTGGATATGTCCGGCAGGAGGTGAACAAGTCACGTCCATGCAAGCCTCGGTTGAAGGCGGAGACCAGGCTATCTGTATAGCCATTGTTAATCGTTGGCCGTTTGGCTATCTGAAAGACGGTTCTATTCTGCATTTCGATGATGTTGACTTTGGAAGTGGTACTGACAGCCTCTATTTTCAGTCAGCGACACTCTCGAAAGGTGGTTTTGTGGAAATGCATCTAGGTAGTCCCGACGGCGAGTTATTAGGTTATTCCATGGTTACCAATACAGGTGACTGGGAAACTTTTAAAGTTTTTCATATAAAGATGATGCGCAAACTTTCAGGGAATCACAATATCTGCTTTGTCATAAAGGCACCCGAACAAAAGCCGGATGGAAAAACAACGATATGGGCTCAATTCCCTAAAGGAACAGACCCTAATATAGAATCAGTAGAGATATCGGTACGTCCACAGGTATTTTATCCGGACAAGGCAGGAATTAATTATATTACGGTGAGCGGATTTACTCTCGAAAATGGGGCAACCAACTGGGCGCCTCCTTCGGCCGAACAGCCGGGGCTTATCGGAACACGATGGGGTAAAGGATGGATTATTGAAAACAATATCATACGTAATTCACGGTGTACAGGTATTTCACTCGGGCGTCCTACATTCGGGCATGCACACCATTATCAGGAATTACCTCCGCGTGTGTATCCCGAACCAAACGGAGGACAATCGGAACAGCAACTTCTCGACTATTTCGAAAATGCTTCGTGGGATAAAGAAGAAACGGGTTTCCATATTATCCGGAACAATCATATTTATGAATGCGGACAGGCAGGCATTGTAGGCTGTAGCGGAGGAGCATTCAGTATTATAGAAAATAATGAAATACACGATATATGTATCGATGAAGCATTTGAGGGCGATGAAATGGCGGGTATCAAACTGCATTTTGCAAACGATGTAGTTATAAAGAATAACCATATATATAATTCCATTCGCGGTCTTTGGCTGGACTGGGGATGTCAGGGCGCTCAGGTTGTCAGTAATCTTTTTCATGATAACGGACCTCAGGAAGATACGTTCATTGAAGTTTGTCATGGTCCTATCCTCTTCGCCAATAATATTTTGCTTTCCGGAAAATCACTTACTCTTGGTGCTCAGGGAATAGCTAATGTACATAACCTTGTCTGTGGAGAAATTACCGGAGGTGTCGACCGTTGTGCCGGAGGACGCAAAACGTATGTGTATAAACCTCACGGAACGATATCAGCCGGAAAAGTTCTCAATGTAGGGGGAGATTGGCAATGGTATAATAATTTCTTAACAAATAAAGCTTCGTTCAATAATTGGGATGAACCTGAACTCCCGATAAAATATGAAGGAAACGCTCTGACAAGAGAGGCTGAGTTAAAACTATCGAAAAAATCCGACGGTTGGTATTTATCGCTGAATACACCTTCAGATTGG
>DQAM01000491.1 GCA_003523545.1 Dysgonomonas sp. | reverse complement strand
ATCCAATATATGTTCATGGGCTGAGTATAACGAAGACGCCCTGATTCATGCCCGGAAAGGCCTTGAAATAGGAGAAGAATCAAATTCTGCCATCCATAAAGCCTACGCATATATGTATCTGGGAGATGCTTACAGGTATAACGAGCAAATACTCGAGGCCAACGCATGCTATTTCAATATAACGAATTTGCTTATGTATGATACTACTCCGAGTGCTTATTTGTTAAAAATGGTATATCTATATACTTTAAATCCGGGAGCTGCAGATTTTCCTCTCTATATGACGCACTATGCACTAAAGATGATGAGAAATTATGAAAAAGCAAGCGATAGGGAAAAACAGATATATGCTTTTTCACTGATGAAAGTAGCCACCGCTTACAATAAATCGGCAAAAAACGAAATTATCAAACAAGTTGAATTAGAGAACCAACAAAAGCAAATGAAGGTTTATATAGGCGGTATTACTATACTGGTACTGATGTCCGTATTATTATACCGTCAAAACTATTCCCGGAAAAAAACCAATAAAAAGCTGGAACTAGCTAATATCGAACTGGCCGAAGCAAACTCTAAATTAGCCGATTCGAATAAAGAACTCGAAGAAGCAAACGAACTTAAATCCCGCTTTTTCGGCATACTTAACCACGATCTGCGCCGTCCGGTAGGAGGACTTATCAGCTACCTCGAACTGAAAAAGAAATCTACAAATATTTTTAATGAGGAAGAACAGGCCGACTTCGAACAGAAAACGATAGATATGACACAGCATCTGCTGGATAATATGGAAGAACTGCTGTTCTGGTGCAAAAGCCAGATGCAGAATTTTACTCCCGTTTTCCGAGATATACAGGTCTCTGAAATCTTCGATAACAATAAATCTTTCTTTAATACCGAATCAAAAACAAACTTCATATATAAAATAGATGCAGATTTTGAAATACGGACTGACGTAGACTATCTCAAGACAATTATGCGGAACCTGACTTCGAATGCCGTAAAAGCGCTGGAAAGTGTCGAAAACGGGTATATAGAATGGAAAGCTTATATAAAGGATAACTGCAAAGTATTGTCCGTAACCAACAACGGACCTGCCATACCACAGGAAAAAATAGACATCCTGTATAACAATTCGGCAAAAGAAAACATTAAAGACGGTTTGGGGTTAATAATCATAAGGGATCTGGCTAAAGCAATACAGTGCGAAATAAAAGTGGAGACTGATGAGAGAGGAAATACTTCTTTCCTCATACTGTTTCCATAACTTGTACGAATGGAAAAGCTATAGGACTATCATGATATGATCGAAATCCTATAGCTTTAAGAAAAAGGGGAAAATTAATGGTTGTTGTACTCAGATACCTCTTTACTGTTTCAATTTATAAATTTCAGCCTTCAAAGTAGAACTTGTAGCGAATTCTGATAAATTAGTAGTATTAGGCACCGTTCTGCCTACTGCAAGAGTCTGATTATTAGGATAATTTATCCATCTTCGCTTCACTCCCAGCTGAACTTTATGAAGCTTGGACTTATCTAAGTTTTCCACTGTACAGAGCAGTGTAAATGTGGCAAAAAATCCTGCACTGCCCCACGTACCTGTCATAGAACCTAAACGGCATGCAACAAGCACGTCATCTACAAATATGCCGATCGCATAGTTAGTTCCTGCCGAATTTTGTCCATCAGCACTACGCGAACCATGCTGTAACACTGTCTGGTAGGTAAAAGACACTCTGTTATACACTTTTCCCGGGACAGGTGAATCCGGATAATCATTTTCCATATTCAGATAGATAGGCACACCTATCGGGGTCCAGTCTGTTCTTCCTGTTCCCGTCGATGTATCTACAGGACGGTTAGCACTTAAAATATATTTTATACTATCTCCGGCTTCATATCTTTCAAGTCCTTCAACGGCTTGATTATAGGGTATGAAACATCCGGCGGTATTATTATTAACCGGGTCGTAAATTTCAGTGACAACCTGCGTTCCGGTGAGGAAAAACGCGCCATCGGGAACATCAGGTATAGATACCAGATCCCATTTGGGAGCGCTGCTTTCACCCTGCGACCTTAAAAGATACATTCCGTCGGTTCTTCCGGCATCCTTTGCGGCACCTACCCTCAAAGGGCTGTTCTTTAAATAGAATGCACCATCTACAGCTATACTGTCTTTAACTATCAGGGTATCCATCCTGGATGTCCTGGCAACATCCAGCATATAAGAATCACGGTCAGGAGCAGTTTTTCCAATTGCTACCGCACCCTGCTGATAAATATTGTCAGTGATCATCTGGGCCGGAGCCGTTGTTCCTACTTTATTCCAGGTGCCGGCAGCCGTACTCGACCATTTTGTACCGTCCCAGACATAAATACCTGGAACAGGTACGGCAGCGGTTCCCGTATTGTAGACCATCAGCCCTTTGTGTTTTTTATCATCATCTGTTTTTACTGCATTCTGGTATCCTCCGCTTCCGTTACTTTTAAACATCGGGAAAAGATCGGTACTACTGCTCAATGCTACCCGCGGGAGTCCCAGGCCTTTTTCCGAATTGGGACTGTCGTCCGTTACTTCCAGACTTTTCAGCTGAAGCATAGCTCCATTAGCAGGCGCTTCGTCCATACCGATTGTAACTTGTGCGCGCAAGACTACTACCGACGACACGCATATAAAAACAAATAATAATTTTTTAATATTCATTTTTCCCATCTTCTCTCCTCTTTTACGATGCTGTTTTTTTAAGATAAAATTTTCAGTGAAAGACAATTCTAATCGTACCGGCAAGAAAGGTAACAGATACTTTCCGCAAATTATTCATTCTCATATTTACAGGATGCCCCAATACTTTTTTCCTAAATCTTTCGTTACGGCAAATCCCCATGAATTCGCTAAGACAAAATTAGATCAGCATTAAACTTCAATCAACAGCATTTATACAAATGTATCATACGGATAGACATAAATCGTTACTCAAAATCAAAGACAATAATCACAGGTATCTCTGACAAAGAAGATATCGGACAAAAATATTATCATTAGAAAAATAAGTTTCTGTATGTCAAAAAGTGAATTCTGTATAAAAAAAATATATAGAAAGATACAAAACCCGGTATTTTAGAAATAATCTTTGTATAATTGTGTATACCTTACATGAATGAAAAGAGGGGAGGGATAAAATGAAAAAATACAGTTATGTGATAATAGATGACGATGATATGGATAGACTAATGGTAAGTTTCTACCTGAAGATTTATCCTTTTCTGGAACAGAAAGCCACTTTTTCCACATCGTCAGACGGCATTCATTATCTTCAGAATCACGAAGTAGACATAGTTTTCCTGGATATTGAAATGCCCGGAATAAACGGAATAGAATTACAGAGAAGGATACTGAACAGTGCATGCTCCATTTTTATTACTTCCCATCCCGAGTTCGCGTTGGAAGGCTTTGAACTGGATGCATTCGACTATATCTTGAAACCGCTGGACAGCGACCGTTTCAATAAATGCATAGGCCGTCTGAAAGAGTACCTCGACCTGAAATATAAAGCAGAATTATTTGAAGAGGGTTTTAAAGAAGAGACTTTTCTGGTAAAAAAAGGGCGCGAACATATCGGCATATCTCCCAACGAAATTACCTATCTGGAAGCATTAAAGGATTATACGAAATTTGTTTCATACGAAAACAAGACAACTACCATACATGGAAATCTGGGAAACATCCTGCGTGACGAAAGATTCAGGCACTTCATAAGAATACACCGCAGTTACGCTATACAACGTAAATACATCCATACGGTAAAAACAAACGAAATACTTCTTACCACCGGGGCGGTTTTACCTATCGGCAAATACTACAGGGATTTTGTATCGGAGGCACTTATATGAAAAAGATCTTATTCTTAATAATAGTATTGTTTTTTTCTCATTCTCATATCATAAAATCCCAAAGCTTTTCGAATAAAGAAAAAATATCAATACTCGTTTCGGAGCTAAAGAATGAGACAGCCGACAGCATGAAAGTAAAAAAATTACTTTCATTAGCCGAACTCTATCCCGACACTTCCCACGTCCGCTTAAAATATGCCGAAACAGCTCTTAAAATTGCGCAAAAAGCTGACTATAAAGAAGGCATCGCGTTATCCTATTATTATTTGGCATGGTATTATGTATTTGAAAGCGACCACGCTAAAAGTACCAGAAGTTTCCTGAAAGTAGTCGAATATACAAACAACCCGGAAATACTAATCGACAGCTACGGTTTTCTTTCGAATGTTAATTCGTGGAACAGAACACATGATGGAGCATTCAAATGGGCAAATAAAGCAATGGCAACCGCTGAAAAGTCAAATTTTTCTCTGCACAAAGCCAAAGCTTATATTTACTTAGGCGATGCATACAGGTATGCCGGACAAAGAGAAGAAGCAAACGGGTGTTATTTCAAAGCAATAAAATTACTAAGAGAAAATGACAGGCCCGGAAACTCATTACTGGAAATTGTATATCTCCATACATTGGAAGAAGGTGTAGCAGATTT
>DQAM01000497.1 GCA_003523545.1 Dysgonomonas sp. | reverse complement strand
CGCGAGCGTTCTCCAATGTATGTGGTTGGAGAAACAACCAACGATATGAGGTTTGTTTTCGAACAGGCTGATGGCAAAAAGCCGATAGACCTGAAACTAGAAGACTTCTTCGGAAAAGCTCCACGTACGATTATGAAGGACAGTACAATAGAAGAATATTATACCAATCCTGACTATGATTTATCGAATCTCGAAGAATATATAAAGAATGTATTACAGCTCGAAGCCGTTGCCTGCAAAGACTGGCTCACCAATAAGGTAGACCGTTCGGTAACAGGTAAAGTGGCACGCCAGCAATGTCAGGGAGAGATACAACTTCCATTGAGTGACTTGGGGGCTGTGGCGCTCGATTACAGAGGACGCGCGGGAATCGCAACTTCTATCGGTCATGCTCCTCAAGTGGCGATGGTAGACCCCGAAGCGGGTTCGGTTGTCGCTATTGCCGAAGCATTGACCAACATCGTATTTGCCCCATTGGAAGACGGATTGAAGAGTGTTTCACTCAGTGCAAACTGGATGTGGCCTTGTAAAAATCCCGGAGAAGATGCCCGCTTGTATAGTGCTGTAGAAGCTTGTTCGGCTTTTGCCTGCGAATTGGGAATCAATATCCCGACAGGAAAAGACTCCCTCTCAATGACACAGAAATACGGTGAAGAGAAAGTATATTCACCGGGAACAGTAATCATATCAGCAGGTGCGGAAGTCAAAAATATACGGAAGATTGTTTCTCCTGTATTAGCTTATATCAAAGGTACTTACCTGTATTATATAGATTTCTCTTTCGATACTTTCAAACTGGGAGGTTCGGCTTTTGCTCAGACTCTCGGAAAAGTGGGCGAAGAAGTGCCGACAGTAAAAGACAGCGAATACTTCAAGAATGCTTTCGAAGCCGTTCAGCAACTGATTGACAGAGGACTGATACTTGCAGGCCACGATATATCGGCCGGAGGTATGATTACAGCCATGCTCGAAATGTGTTTCGCTAATCCGCAGGGAGGTCTGGAAGCAAGGCTGGATAAACTTCATCATGCAGATTTGATTAAAGTATTGTTTGCGGAAAATCCGGGAATACTCGTTCAGGTAAAGCATCATCATTTAGTAGAAAAAATTCTTGACGATTTTGGATTGGGATACGCTATTGTAGCACGTCCTACCGAAAACCGCAAACTGACCATACAAAAAGACGAGTTCGTCAAAGAATTCGATATTGACGAGTTAAGGGATGTCTGGTACGAATCCTCTTATCTGTTAGACAGGAAGCAAAGTGGTGAAGAATGTGCCAAATCACGTTTCGACCACTATAAGAACCAGCCGGTTGTATACGATATAAAATCGACTTTCAGCGGTCGATTCTCCAATCTGGGTATTAATCCAGACAGAATCGAAAAATCCGGAATAAAAGCGGCTGTTATCCGTGAACAGGGAACCAATAGTGAACGCGAAATGGCCTATACGCTGTTCTTAGCGGGTTTTGACGTGAAAGATGTACACATGACAGACCTTGCCTCGGGAAGAGAAACGCTTGAAGATATCAACATGATTGTATTCTGCGGTGGGTTCTCCAACTCAGACGTTCTGGGTTCGGCAAAAGGCTGGGCAGGAAGCTTCATATACAACGAGCAGGCTAAAAAGACTTTGATGAACTTTTATGCCCGTCCTGATACACTCAGTTTGGGTGTATGTAACGGATGCCAACTGGTTATGGAGCTTGGGCTTATTTTCCCCGAACTGAAAGACCAACATCCGAGAATGCACCACAATATTTCGCATAAATATGAATCCATCTTCCTTAGTGTCGAAATTCCGCAGAACAATTCTGTTATGTTCAGTTCTTTAGCAGGAAGTAAAATCGGAGTATGGGCATCCCATGGTGAAGGACGTTTTATTCTTCCGAATGCCGAAGAGGAATATAACATTACAGCGAAATATATATATAATGAGTATCCGGGTAACCCGAACGGTTCAGATTATAATACGGCAGCCGTATGTTCGAAAGACGGTCGCCATCTGGCAATAATGCCTCACCCTGAAAGAGCGATGTTCCCATGGCAATGCGGATATTATCCGTTCGAATATCGTAAGGATGATGTTACACCCTGGATGGAAGCGTTTATCAACGCACGCAAATGGATAGAAGAGAATAGGTAATTAACTTACCAATTATTTAAACAAAATAACTTGACTAATATTCGGCTTGACTATTAATGAATAATCAAGCCGAATTTATGGTTATGCCCATCAATAAGTATTTATACTTTAAGTATACTTACCGATTGGGGCTTAGATAGTATTGGAATAAAATAAACTTTATGATTGATAAACAAACAACATCAATTTCTTTTCGTAAAGAAAAAGAATATATCATATTGATATCTGTTTTTACGTTTCTGGCATTGTTTTTCGGCTCGAGAATGTCTTTTTTCTATGCCACAAACGAATGGTCTGATGTTAACCTGTATTTCAATATGGCTAAAGCCATGCTCAACGGGAGGGTATTATATACCGAAGTCTTCGACCATAAAGGACCTTTCATATTTTTTATATATGGATTAGGTTACCTCATATCCAATGACTCATTCCTGGGAATGTTCTTGATTCAAATAGTTTTATGGCTATTAGCAATGTATGCTGTTTATTTTACAGCCAGATTATTCCTTTCGCAATCGATTTCTTTTTTTGTAACATTGATTACCGCACTTTTCTTGTTGAAATTGATTAAAGCAGGTGGTTCAGTAGAAGAATTTGTTCTCCTGTTCGAATTCATCAGCATGTATTTTATTCTGAAATTCTTCACTTTCCCCGAAGAAACTTCCCGCAAATATAATTATATGTTCATTCACGGATTACTGACATCAATCGTGATTTTTACAAAGATTAATTTAGTAATATTCTGGGTATTTCCGTTAATTGGCATATTTACAACCATACTATTGAATAAGGAATATAAAGTATTTTTCGGGAATATTCTGGCTTATCTCGTCGGATTTTCCTTGATAACTATTTTTGTTATCGGATATTTATACGCTAACGATGCTTTGACCGAAGCTTATAATGTATATATTGATTTGAATATCAAATATTCAAACGTAAGTGGAGCAGGAAGAATAATCACATCATTGATTAACCTTGTAGCCTTATCTATAGAACCGATGAGTTTGATGCTTATGTTCCCTTTGGGTGTATTTTTATTTCCGGGAACACTAATGAAAAATAAAATAGGACGCAGGTCTATATTTCTGAGCGGGATTTCATTGTATTTTGCTATTTTTTCATCCTCTACTCTTCAAATTTATTATCCTCTCCCTTTACTTGTTTTTAGTATGTTGGGGCTTGTTGCATTGGCTTTTCGCTTAGAAAAATACATAGCAGGCAACTTTTCCGTCAAGTCACTGGTTTTTCTTACAATTCTCTTTATTTTTGTAGCGGTGAGTGTTAAGTCTCCACTAACAAATACCCGTGTAGAGACATGGATATTAGGGGACAAAGCATTTACTCCTACCGTCATAACTCACAAGTTGGCCAGAGAAATAAAGAAAGAGGAGAACCCGACTTTATTAAATCTTGGATTCGGACTGGGCAATAATTTGTTTACGACCTGTAATATTGTACCTAATGTAAAATATTTCGTAAGGCCTAATTTGACTTACAAGACATACCCTCAGTTGAGAAATGAACAGGTAAAATATATTGAAGAAAAGAAGACTTTGTTTATTGTCGTTCCCTCTTATATATATGAGAAAAATAGTGTGATGCTTACCGACCCGGACAACAGTACCAAC
>DQAM01000496.1 GCA_003523545.1 Dysgonomonas sp. | reverse complement strand
AACCGCTCTTCCGATCTGTTTTCTGGATCCTGTAGAATGGTGTTGTTGTCTAATTAAAATAGTAAACGAGAGCAAAGTATGAAATTTCTTACTGCATATTTACAACCGGGAGAGGCGGTTATGTATCGGGCACAAATACATTTATTTATTTTTGCTCAACCTCTTATTATCCTTGCATTGGGATATTATTTCTGGTACTTATCCACCGGGTTAAACTATTATCTGGGAGTAACCTTGTTGTTTCTCGGCTTGGTATCGTTTGTTCAACGGCTTTTCGTAAAACTAGGTTCTGTGTTTGTAGTAACGAATTTGAGGCTGGTATTTAAAACCGGAATCATTCAACGCAAGACCCGTGACTTGATTTTGTTACGCATTGAAGGATTATGGATAAACCAGTCTATAATAGGGCGTATATTGAATTATGGTACGGTTGTCGTTTCCACCGGTGGAATGACAAATACGTATGATTATGTAAGAAATCCACTACGGTTCAAAAGGGAAGTCGATATTTGTATTGAAGGTAGTTATAACAGGGAATAATTAAAAGAAAGAAGTTATGTCTAAAGAGAATCCGAAAAATGGCTACCAGGCTTACAACGCCATTGAGACAAATAAGGGAGTATTATTGTTTTCCCGCACGGATGTCGGTTTTAAATTATTCCATGACTATATGGGTTTATTTATGGACAATCTATATAATCAACAGTGTAATAATACTTACTTTAATCTTCATTACATTGAATCTGATAAACCGGCGTTAAGGGATAAATGTGACGTTGCCTTAAAGTTCCCCGAAAAACATCTTCCATTGGCTATTCCCATTAAAGATGAATGTTACACGGACCGGGGTGTTTTAAGAGACAGCTTGGAGGTTAAAGTGAATGGTTGGGAACCCACGCCGGAACAAATCCAGCGGATTACGGATTATGTGGATGGTGTCCATATACCTGTTCGTGGCGATACCTTTAATATCAGCAGTTTACAGGAGATGGCGAGTGGCGTCTCTTATAACCGCGTATTACTGAGCGGAGCCATGTCGGATTTCAAATATGAAAAGGAGTTTCTGGAACTGGCAAAGCAAGTGGAAAGATGCAGTGATGTGGAACAAGCCGGAAAACACAACCGGGAGATGAAGACTCTGGCTTCGGATATATTGAAACGTGATTTCCCGGATATACGGACAATGCCGGAATTACCTGTGAAAAAGAGACTGGCCAATGACTATGGCAAATATGACCATTTAAGGAAAGACGGTCCGGATTTTTATAACGCTATTGAAACAGATAACGGAGTTTTGTTATTTTCAAGGACTGCGGAAGGTAAAGAGCTATTTCAAAAGACGCTGGAATCTTATCTGGATAATTTCTATAATCCGGCTTATAACTATACCTGTTTCAATCTTCATTATCTGGAATGCGATAATGGTACTTTAAGGGGTATGTGCGACCTGAGTATTAAGTTTCCCAAAATACAACTGGATGAATTTCCTCCGGCAGAAAGTTTTTTTGTAAATAAAGATGTGTTGAAATATAGCCTGCAAGAAGCAAGTTTCAGCTGGAAACCTGAACTGCATACGCTAAGTAATCTGATGAATGATACGTGGGACGGAAAACATTTGCCCATGAAACCGGATGGTGATACCTATCATATTGGTGTTTTGAAAGAAATATCCTCTATGGAATTTTATTATTTCACAAGCCTTTCCAGTCTCGCCGGTCATGATATATTAGGTATTGACCCTATGCCCGCCTTTAGATATAAAGATGATTTTAGGGAGTTGGCTGATAAAGCTATTAATTTCTCCGGGCATATACGTGAATATGATGTGCTGAACGGTATTCGGGATAAGGCGGATGAGATACTAAAACGTGATTTTCCGGATATCCGGAAAGAACTGAAAACTTCCAAAAAGGAAAATCTTTCGATGGTTCAGGTGCCGCAAAAGAAGAAAGGAATGGGACTGTGATGAGGAGATATAAGAAATCCGAAACTACGTAACAGTTTCGGATTTCTTATTATATAGCTATAAAATACCCTCGAATATTACTTTGAAAGGTATTTCGTATGTATAATATTCTTCGCCACTATATTTGCCATAAGTTTGGTAAAATCCGCTTCCGTTTTTGTATAGAATCAGTAATCCTGAATCCAGTTGATTTTCCGGCTTGGCGAATAAATCTTCTTCACCATCCTCGAGATTTACAAATTCCCAGTCTTTTCCTTCGGGTAAGGTTTCTGTTTCCTCTTCTGTTGACTGATAAAATTCTACACTACAATCAAGAAATTTAAAGGACAGGAAGCTGTCCGGTGCATGAAACGAGCCAATAGCTTCCAGTTTCTTTTTGAATTCCTTTTTCCAGTAATCATCACAAGTGATAAGTGCAAAATCGCAATTATCCCATTCACTCTGGCAGTTAGCCTTTACGAGAATGTGTTTGGTGGGTATGGATGAAATTTTCATTGTTTCCGTTTTTAAGAGTTAAACGTAGCTGCTATATAATGGTGCAGCCTTTTCAATAGGGGGATTGGGTAGCACTTCTTCCTTTTTGTCGTTTTTATGGGAAAGGTGTTCTTCAACAGCTTTTTGGATGTTTTGGTAAAGAAGGTTATGGTTCTTTTCTTTCGTTTTTGTTTTTTCCCGGAATTTAACAAGTTCTTAACCGTTAGGTTGGGAAGAGCGGTTCGGCGGGAATG
>DQAM01000495.1:2142-10620 GCA_003523545.1 Dysgonomonas sp. | reverse complement strand
GCCCGGAACATGATATAGAAATTGCATACGGCAAAGACTGCTACCAATACCACAATCACCAGAATTCGAGTACCGGGACCCATCGGCGCACAAACGCGCCGGAGTCCGTCTTCTACTCTGTCTTTGATTTTACTTATAAATTGTCTCATGATTTTTGTTATTTGCTTTGTTATCGGTCAAGTACCCTGACATCCCTATTCTCCAATACCGTAAAACCCTCCAGAATAAACCCATGCGGATTATTATCACTACGCACGGAATTTTGTAGTTTGGATGCTGTGATAAGGCTCCGTTCGGTAATGTTCCGTTCCCGAATGATATATTGCCTGGCGTATGTTACCACATCATAAGGATAAACCTCAAAGTTGCATTTCACGCTGTCAATCTCTATCCGTTGGTTGATATTGCCGGAAATTATCCGGTTATAATATCCCTTTTCCGACAGGTCGCGGTAATGATTGAAAGCGGTACGGTCCGAAAGGAATAAAGCACGTTTGATATTACCTTCAATAGCGCTCTTATCCGGGGATAACGTGTAAAAGAGTTCGTGGAACCGTTTTACATGCTCCCTTGCCTCTACCGGGCGGTTCTGGCTTAAATCCTGAGATAAAGCCAGCATCAGCGATTTACCGTCGTCCAGCACATATATCTTCTGCCTCTGTGCCTCGGCGAAACTGTAGGCTTTCCAAACGGAATAGCCCATCACCGCTGCGCACAGGCAAAGGAAAATGATGCTGAACAGGCGGAGCTGCTTAAAACTCGACTCGATATTGTTTAATGATTTAAATTCCATTGTTATAGTTTTAATTTATCGTTTCAAAAGACGACCGGCGATGTTACCGACGGCTGCACCAGTAGCACCTGTTGCCAAAGAACCAGCTTTGGTTGCCGACTGATTGACATTCTTTCCGTAATTGCCCATACCGCCCGCAGCTATAATCCAGTTTGCCACCGTAGGGATGGTAAAGTAGCCCACAATGCCAATAATCATAAAGATGATATAAACCGGGTTGGAACCATCGGGAATATAGCTTTGGTCAGACAGCATTTCAATATCCTGTTTAAGCATCAATACCTGTATTTTGGCAAGGACACTACTAAAAAGGTCTGATACCGGTAGCCACAGATATACACTCAGATATCTTGTTATCCACTGCGTCAGACTGGATTGAAACCCATCCCAGACCGAAATAGCAAAAGCAATAGGTCCGAGAATAGAGAGTACGATTAAAAAGAAAGTACGAATGGTGTCAATAACCAATGCGGCAGCCTGAAACAGAAGTTCCAGCAATTCCTGAAACCATCCCTGAATCGCTTTCTTAGCATTGAAAGCCGCACGGTCCAGATACAGTCCGCATTTATCGATGGCATCGAACGTCCCCATCTTTTCCAGTTTCTTATCGAACTCTTCCTTATCGACCAAATAGGCTTTTTCCGGATTTCGTCTGTAAGCCTCAATTTCCAACTTATCCCTTAATTGGCGATGTTCTTCCATATCCAGTGTCTGCGACTGTACCATATTATTGGCTCCCTTGACAATGGGCGACATCACGCTGTTAATCGTTCCTAATACGACAGTCGGGAAGAACATGATACAAAACCCGATTGCAAAAGGTCTCAAAAGCGGAAAAACATCGATGGGTTCCGCTCGTGAGAGTTGTTGCCATACACGGTAAGCCACATAGAACAAAGCACCAAGCCCTGCGATGCCTTTCGCTACACCGGTCATGTTGCTGCATAGCGGCATCATATCCACGTATAGTTTTTGCAGGATTTGGTGCAGGTTCTGAAAATCTATTGCCAGTAATGTCATATGTTATCTGCTTTAATGAATTACCAGTAACGTTCATTCGGGTTTCCGTACAATGCCAATACCCTGTCCTGATCCTGTTTCTTTTTGGCACGCAAATAGGATACACCAATGTTTTTATTGGTATAATACTGTATCAGTCCGCGATATTCATACACTTGGTCGTAACACAGGTTAATGATATCCATCCGTTCTTTATCGGTCATCGAAAGACCGGAATCGTTGACAATGGATTTCAGGTCGTTAATTACATATGAGGATTCTTCCAGCAAAATGGTATATCCCAGCGCAATGGCACTGAGTTCGTCCGCTGTAAAGTAGGGATCGGACAGCATTTTCTGGAAACTGTTTACGTAAATGTCTGTAATATCGCCCATCATCAGGATGGTTTGCTGTACCTTCCGGGCATCGCGAACCAATCCTTTGACTTTCTTTAGCGCATCGTAATACTCCTTTCCCTGCTGATAAATTTTGACGGTTTCCTGAAAATTCTTGATCATATTCTGCGCCGTCGTAGAGGTTTGTACAATGTTCTTGGTGGCATTAATAATACCTTGGGCAAGATTGCCCGGGTCTGTTACGACCCATTGCGCGTGGGATTTCTGATTGATACAGAAAATAGCTCCCAGGCACAATATGAAAAGTTTAAGTTTCATACTGATTGACTTTTAAAGATTAATACATTTGTTTGATTACTCCGACCGCTTACTTTCAGCCAGTTGCTTGATAGCCAGTTCTATGTTCCCGCCGAGTTTTTCGGACAGCCGGAACAGTTCAAGTTTCTCGGTTTCTTCCGTGGTGTAACAATAATACTCTTCCAAACTAACTTCCGTTGCATAGACCGCTGATTGTGTACCGCCAAGCCCAATCCACACCTCTTTGTACCGTCTTGACGGATTGTTCGCCATGTTAATAGACAGTATCTGTGCACGTTCTTTTTCGGTGAGCCCCAGAAGTGTTTGTATGGAATCGAATTTGTTGACGTACTTCCGCTGATCGAGCAGGATTTTACAATCGGCATTATTGATAATCGTCTCTTTTACAATGGGAGAGGAAATAATATCCTCTACTTCTTGGGTAACCACTATCGCCTCACCGAAAAATTTCCGGACAGTTTTAAAGAGGTATTTCAGGTACTCCGCCATTCCTTCTTTGCTAATAGCTTTCCAGGCTTCTTCCAGTAAGATTATCTTCCGAATCCCTTTCAGACGGCGCATTTTGGAAATGAATGTTTCCATAATGATTATCGTCACAATGGGGAATAATATTTTGTTATCCTTAATATTATCTAACTCGAATACGATAAACCTTTTGGACAATAAATCCAGTTGTTTGTCAGAGTTCAGCAGGAAGTCATACTCACCGCCTTTATAGTAAGGCTCCAATACATTAAGAAAATTATGAATATCAAAATCCTTTTCTCGGGTTCGCTTGTTCTCCAATACCTTTTGATAATCGCTTCCGATAAATTCATAAAAGGTATTGAAAGAGGGAACTACCGTCCGGTCACTGCGAATCTTATCCAAGTACAGGTTCACGGCATTGGAAAGAGCTACTTCTTCCGCTCGGGTAGGAGGTTCGTCATCACGTTTCCAAAGTGTGAGGATTAATGTTTTAATCGATTCCTTCTTTTCGATGTCGAAAAGTCCATCTTCGGTATAAAATGGATTAAATGAAATCGGGTTATTTTCCTCATACGTAATATAGATACCGTCTTCACCTCTTGTCTTTGCATGAATCAGGTTACACAGCCCCTGATAGGAATTTCCGGTGTCCACCAATAATACATGGGTTCCCTGTTCGTAGTACTGTCTTACCATGTGGTTGGTGAAGAAAGATTTTCCGCTGCCTGAAGGTCCTAAAATAAATTTGTTTCTATTGGTGATAATTCCACGCTTCATCGGTAGGTCCGATATATCCAGATGCAGCGGTTTACCTGTCAGTCGGTCAACCATTTTGATACCGAAAGGCGAAACAGAACTTTTATAATTCGTTTCCTCTACAAAAAAACATAAAGCCTGTTCGATAAAGGTATAAAAGCTCTCTTCGGCAGGAAAATCGGCTTCATTGCCCGGAATACCTGCCCAGAACAAGGTCGGAGTATCCACAGTGTTATGCCGGGGCTTGCACTCCATGAGTGCAAGCTGGCTTCCGACATCGTTCTTGATCCTTTTCAATTCTTCTTTATCTTCCGACCATGCAATTACATTGCAATGGGCTCGGATAGAAGTCAATCCCAGCGAATGTGCTTCGTTCAAATACTCTTCGATCCACTGCCTGTTAATCTGGTTGCTGCGGCTATACCTTGACAACGAGTGCATATTACGCGCCTGTTTCTCAAACTTTTTAAGGTTCTCTACACTATCATCGATAAACAGATACTGATTATACACATGGTTACAGGTAAGCAATACTCCCACAGGAGCGGCAAAGCATAATCGGCAATCGCTCCGGTCAGTAGATAAACGTTCGTAACGGATATCCGACTTAACGGATGCAGGCAAATCTTCCGGATCGGAAAGGGTATGCAGGCACAGGTATTTATCACCTACTTTCATTTCACCGGGAGAGAGTTCCATGTCCTGCAAACAGGTGGTTTCTTCCTGACTCAACGAAAAGTATTTTTCTATAATACCCGCCTGGATTTCCGTTCCTACGATTTCATCATTACCCATTCGGGTAATACTGACAAAACCGCTGTCATTAATAATCCGCTCGAACTGTTCACAGCTTTCCAGAAACTTCACCGCCGTATCCTTATCCTGTATTTCTTTAGGGATAATAAAACCTCTGGTGAGTGCATTGAAATTGCTTTGGCTCCGGCTGCGTTCCTTAGTGGTTTTCGTCAGAAACAAATAACAGGTGTGATTCAGGAAAGGACGCTCGTTGAAATGTCGTTCAAAAGAGCGGCTAAGAAAACTCATTTCGTCTTTCTGAATATCCGGTGTATACCTTTCTTCAATAAACCAATCCTGCTTATGCACAATACAGTAATTGGGCAATACCTTGATAGCTTTAAGCCATGCACTGTGAATCGCTTCGTACTCTGCCGATGTAACCGTAAATAATTCGGGTAACTCCACCCGGTAGGCTGTAGTAATATCTGCATCCTTTGAAATGATGCAGTCATGTTCCACAGCGAGCAGGGGGAACTTACTTTCCAGTGTAGCGGCTTTTAATACATTCCTCATTGTTCTCTTCTTTTGATGTTACGGATGAATAATGAAGGGATCCGCTTGCGGTTGATGATAAACCGGGGGTGACTGTGGGAAGCCTGCAATTTCAGCAGGCCATGTTCCCCATACTTTTCATTCAGGTGAAAGGTTCCCCATACCAATACCGAAGCAGAGGCGATACCGAAAAGAAGGCAGACTGTCTGGTTGATACCTATCATGTACATGATTACAAAGAGGACAAACAATCCCAGCAGTCCTCCGGCAAAAATGAACAGGTACTGACTTTTCAGCCCTTTAAATTCAGCGCTATGCCCAATCCCTTTGTTGATTGAATACTCTGCCATACCGATTAAAGGAAGAATGAACGAAGAATGGTTGCCGCTACGATAAGAAAGATACAAGCACCGAACCAACTGGCCGCCGTTTTCGAGGTATCCGGGTCACCACTCGAAAACTTGGAATAGACTTTTACGCCTCCGATAAGCCCTACAACGGCTCCAATGGCGTAAATTAATTTGGTGCCGGGATCAAAATACGAGGTCACCATATTGGTGGCCTCGGTTATCCCACCGACACCATTTCCCTGGGCGAAAACACCCATCACACTAAGCAGCAATGCTGCCAAAAACAATAATCTTTTTTTCATTGTCGAAACATTTAAAAGTGATACATAAAAATGAATTCGACAGCGAATATATAGTAGGTAAAAAGCTGATTTACAATACTGACGATACGTTACGCCAGATGTCATCACTTGTCATCGGAAGGGGAAAGATGGATGTGTTTTTCGGAAAATTTATGGCTTTAAAGTATGTTGCATCCAAAATATATTTTTACTGCATTCAAAATAAAATTCCGTTGCACTGGAACTTATTTTTGACTGTATCAGAAAAAAGAGCACAATAAAACCGGCGTATGTATATAACATGTCCGGTTTCCTTTTTTAATTTAAAATTCGATTAACTAAGCTGTTGGATCAACATAATCATCATCATCGTTATTACCTGCTCCTGTACCACCTGTTCCATCAGTATAGTCCGTATCCGGTACGGCGTAACGAGTAACGCTTGTGCTATTCATAACTTCTTTCAAGGCTTTGCCCGGAGTAAAAATAATTTTTCGCCTGTAAATTTTGCTTGCATCCGCCTCTTCTTCCGTATCGGAAGCATTGGCTTTGATGGATGGACGGAAGATACCAAACTCTCCCAACTGCACACTTTTTCCATCGTCAAGATTGTTAACCAATGCATCCACCAGCCCGGCAATAACCAGTTGAACTGTACCACGATGTGCTCCGCAGATTTGCCCCACCTGTGAACAAAGTTTGCTGAATGTTACCTGCCCGGTAATGACTTGTTTGGGTACAAATTTAGCTGTCCGTGTTTCGTCGAATCCGAATACCTGTTTTGTTACTACGTACTTTAATCCCATAAGTTTAATTTTTAGAGGGTTTATACTATTGTAAATACATAGTATAGATAAAGTTGGAGAAAAAAGATAAATGTTAATATGACAGTTTAATACTTACCTTTTTATTAAGATTTTTTTATGATTATCAGTATCTTTACCGGGCTTAATATTTAAAAATCAACAATATGAATCGGATACTTATTTATTTTTGCTGTTGTATATTGCTTTTGGCCGGTACGGTACAGGCACAGGAAACCGCAGTACAGCTCTACGATGGTACGACAATAAAAGTTGGCGACGTTATTCAGGCGGGATATAAGCCATCCATATACCAATATAATACGATAAAAGAGAAGCACAACAATTACCTGCGCGATTATAAAGAGGATATAACCTTTTCCAAGTTAGAAGTGATCGAAATTAAAGATGCCGACAGGGATTACACTTCTTCAGTAAAAGAGGCTACCCTTACGGTACGCGAACAATCAAGTGGAAAGGAACTTTATATCAATATAAACAGCGCCATAGAAAAAGGGGAGGTAATTGCCAAGCCTGCGCAAAGGCTATACCCTGATGCAAAATTCCTGAGTGATGATTTGCTGCTGGCACTTACCTTGCGTGTAAATAAACTTCCGGTTACGGATCAGCATATTCTCTTTTTCATCAGTCTTAAAGACAAAGACCTCTATCAAAAATGTCGTGCTGACGAATTTGAATATAACTCGGTAAAAGCTGATTATTCCAAGCAATTGGAGGATATGATGAATAACTTTGATTTCACAACCGTTTATTATATCAACAATCAGGTAATCATCGACAAATACGATTTCACGAAGAATGGCTATCCGATTAACTTCATAGAGAATGAGAAATTAGGTTTTATGAAGTATGGGGATTATAATTTAGCTTTCACTTCCTATGAGCCATTCCGTTTCATTCCGGTTACTCAGGAATATGGAAAAGAGGTCAATAAACGCAGGCAGGGAAGAAGTTCGTATATCAGTAATTTGGCTTATGGGCGGTTTTACGTCAAAGCTTTGGATAAGAAGATGGAGTTGCCAAAGTCGGATATACTAAACATGGAGAATTTATATCGCAAAACGATTATCGGAGCAGACTTGGTTGGAGTTGAGGTGTATGATTTCAAGCATTGTGATTATAATTTTATTGGGGGTGTAAGGTAATTGATTAAGTTTTTATCTCAACTCAGTAAAAATAGCTCATTCTGAGATATTTTCTATAAATTTGCAAATAACTTTTTTATAAAGATATGACTTTAAAAATTCTACATCTATCGGATATTCACTTTTATAGTTTTGGGGAAAATGAGCATTTAGACCTTGATGATGATCTAAGAAATGAACTAGAAAGTGATTTACGTCAATTAATGAGCAACACACAACCTGTTGACGTTCTTCTAATAGGAGGTGATATAGGTTTCTCTGGGAAGAAAGAAGAATATGAAAAAGCATCTCTATGGATAAGAGAAATATGTTCGATAACAGGGTGTAAAGAAGAAAATGTATTAATGGTGCCTGGTAACCATGACATAAAAAGATCTTCAATAAGTCCTTTATTAAGAAGATCTCAAGAAATATTAAAGAAAGCTATTTCCCAAAACGAAATCAATAAAGAAGTGAATGTTTTTTTGTCGGATAAATCTGCTTACAATTTGCTTACAGCTCCCTTTGAAGATTATCTTAATTTTGCTCAAAAATATGGTTCAATCCCACAGGATAAATATTTATATTGGGAAAAAGATTTTCCTATTGAAAATATTACACTAAGAGTTAGAGGGATCAATTCTGCTTTTGCCTCGAATGAGACAGATGATGAAAAATATTCTAAATTAGCCTTGAGTCAATACCAAACTTTACTAAAACGAGAGGATAATATTATATATTTAATTTTATGTCACCATCCACCTCAATGGCTTTGTGATGGAGAAGATGTTGATCGAGCTTTTTGCGCTCGAGCTAATATTCATTTGTATGGACATATGCACGATTGTAAATTGTCTTTTGAAAATAATGTTTTAAAAGTATATGCTGGAGCTGTTCATCCAGAAAGAAATAATGGGGA
>DQAM01000495.1:1352-2018 GCA_003523545.1 Dysgonomonas sp. | reverse complement strand
TGAAATTTATTCCTCATGAGGAAAATGGATTTGACTATAAATCTCACAGAATTGAAATTCAATCTAATAAATCTTCCCATGTCGCAACCATGGATACCCCTGAAGATAATAGTTTACAGAACAATGTAGAAGAAATTATTGAGATGATTGATACAAAAAAATTTAATCCGAAGAGAAAACTTGCTTATATGTATCTAAGCTTACCATATCATATGCAGGTAGAAATTGCAACTAATCTTGATTTAATAGAAGATACAGATAAGGGATTGAGTGATTCTGAAAAAATACAGAATTATTTTTCAAGAGCTTTTGAACAAGAAAAACAAGCAGAAATGTGGGATCTCATAAAAAAAATGAAGCCAGAAATTGTAACAGATATTAATCCATATAAAGAAAAATAACATGAAACAGAAATTACCCAAATGGTATCAATTGGCTTCGATTACAATTCCAGAAGAATCATTCTTAAATAAGAGGATTGAAATTGTTAGCAAGTTTACTAAGGATGCTGAGATTACTTGGTTTTTAGAGTCCATCAAATTTTTTTTCGGAAAAAAAGTACAAGAATCTTTTAAGGATGAATTTGTAAAATCAATACTATCAATAGACTCATTATTTCCTCAAGTGAATAATGATTTAGAATTAAAAATACTTTCAGGAGCAATG
>DQAM01000495.1:0-1264 GCA_003523545.1 Dysgonomonas sp. | reverse complement strand
TATAAAACTTGCATTAGCCTTTACTTCTTGCAGTTTTTGCTTAGAAGAAAAAAACATAATAAATCCAGATATATTTGAAGATATCAATAGCTATCTTGCTGAAGAAGCTATTCGAGAAAGAGAACTAAGCGATCTTAAATTTGATAATATAGATAGAGCTATAAAAAAGACAAGCCAAGAAACTAAGGAAATTAATGTTGAAAAAACATTTGATGAAATTAAATCTAGGTTTTCAGAAATAAAAAGAATATTCAAGGGAATTATAGAAAATCAAGATATAATAGCTGAAGAGTCAGACATACACTGGTGGTTGTTTAATGGATTCTCACGCCTGTTGAATATACCAATGACAGATTTAAATATTAAAGAAGCCCCTTTTATATATGCATTGGAATTAGCCAATTTAACTCAATATATAACCCCACCAGTGTCTGCAAAAGAATTCTTCCACAAATTACTGGCGGAAAAACAAAAAGATGAAGATGATAAGCAATTTGTGAAAGACGTTGTAAATCAGTTTATTGAAAAATACCCCCAAATAGGTAAAAAAGAATCGCTTGGAGCTATATGTCCCTTAACTATGGCATGCAACTATAGAATAGATTTAGAAGATAATCAAGCTTGGATTAAGAAATACTTTTCAGAAAATTCTATTAATATGGAACTTAAAGTGAGCTGCTTAGATTTATCATATCAATTTTATATAGAAAATTTATTGCTGAATAATTTAGATATTGAATAGATATGGCTGTTGGAGATACTTTAACTAAGATCGTATGTGATCAAGAGGGATGTACAATCGGCATTGATGGAAAATGTCTTGAAGGCTTAGATGAGAAAACTTGTTCTCACTGCTCTATAGAAACTATCCTGGATGAAGACAACGAAGATGATAAAGAAGAAAGCGTCCATGAAATAAATAAAGAAGAAATAGACTATCATAGCATACATCCCGGTTATGTTCTAGAGGAAAAAGATGCTTTAGCTGTTACTAGAGCTGCGATTACTAGATTAATTGTTCTTATCGGCCTACATGATACAGGTAAAACAACAGCTTTGGCTAGTCTCTATGAATGTTTTATGAAAAACACTTCTTATGGAAACTATCAGTTTTCGAAATCACTAACTCTTATTGGTTTTGAAGAACGATGTTATCAATCAAGGGCTAATTCTGGTCGATTAACTCCTGATACTGGGAGGACGCCGACTGGACAAAGAAATTTTCTCCATTTAAAAGTCAAGAACATTGAATCTAAAGATTTTA
>DQAM01000109.1 GCA_003523545.1 Dysgonomonas sp. | reverse complement strand
GAAAAGTAAAAGGAAACACGAATCTGCATACACTAAATATTTCGGACTCTAAAAGCCTGGTTTACCTGAAAAAAAACGGGGTGCTTTTTGCTGATGATAATATCATAAGAGATAAGAAGGAGCTTATCGAATCGTTAGTTACAGATAAAATACCGGTTTATATTACCAAGCAGATTGATGTAAAGGACACAGGACAGTTAAATGATGCGGTAACAAATATACGTTCTATCCAGATTGAAGACCTTCTGGGACGTCCGCAAATTGATATAAGCATGAATGTCATTGCTTCGAACCTCAAAAATAAAGTCATTCTTGTGACAGGAGCAGCCGGTTCTATCGGAAGTGAGATCGTAAGACAGCTGGCTAATTTCAATCCATTGAATATCATTTGTTTTGATCAGGCGGAAACCCCTTTAAACAATCTTTCTCTGGAATTGGACAGGTCTTTTCCCGAATTAAAATATTCTGCTATCATAGGAGATGTAAGAAGTAATGATAAGCTGGAAACTATATTTGATGAATATCATCCGGATATTGTATATCATGCCGCAGCTTATAAGCATGTTCCGATGATGGAAAGTAATCCTTGTGAAGCCATAATTACGAATGTTTTAGGGACTAAGCTGATAGTTGATTTGTCTGTAAAATATAATATCGAAATGTTCGTTATGGTCTCTACAGACAAAGCTGTTAACCCGACAAATATAATGGGAGCATCGAAGCGTATAGCTGAGATTTACGTACAAAGTACGGCTATGGAACTCAAACGCAAAGAATCATCTGATACAAAATTTGTAACTACACGTTTCGGAAATGTTTTGGGCAGCAATGGCTCGGTTATCTTGTTGTTCAGGAAACAGATAGAGATGGGGGGGCCTGTAACGGTTACCGACCGTGATATAATACGTTATTTTATGACTATTCCCGAGGCCTGCCGTCTGGTGCTCGAAGCTTCTGTTATCGGGGAATCCGGTTATATCTACATATTTGATATGGGCAGCCCGGTCAAAATTTATGATCTGGCTGTCAGGATGATAAAAATGGCTGGACTTGTGCCGGAAAAAGATATAAAAATAGAGATAACGGGTTTGCGCCCGGGTGAAAAATTGTACGAGGAGTTACTAGCTAATAGTGAAATTTGTGAAAAGACCAGCCACGATAAGGTTATGAAATCAAAAGTAAGGGAATATTCTTTAAATGAGGCAGCCCCTATGATTGATAATATTGTCTTATTAGCATCGAAACAGGAAAAATATGAGATGGTGTCTTTGATGAAAAAGCTTGTGCCGGAATATGTAAGTAACAATTCTGAATTTAAGTCACTGGATAAAAAATTTCAAAAGGATGGAATACTTCCTTATTAGTAAACCTCTATATAACTCATATAATACAATTAAATAGTCGAATAATTTATGACTTACAAATTAACGAATAAGAGTGTTCTTGTTACAGGCGGTGCGGGATTTATAGGTTCAAATCTATGTGAAGAATTACTTAAGCATGAGTGTAATGTCATCTGCTTTGATAATTTTTCTACAGGTAAAATTGAAAATATAATACACCTCTTTAATAATAAAAAATTTAAACTTATAGTTGGGGATATTCGTAATATAGATGATTGTAAAAAAGCAGTGAAAGGTGTAAGTTATGTATTGCATGAAGCAGCTTTAGGTTCGGTTCCCCGTTCAATAATAGATCCTGTTACTAGCAATGATGTCAATATCTCTGGCTTTCTTAATATGTTAGTTGCCGCTAAAGATGCCGGTGTTAAGCGTTTTGTTTACGCAGCCAGCTCTTCTACATACGGAGATTCGCAATCACTGCCTAAAGTTGAGGATACAATCGGCAAACCATTGTCTCCTTATGCGGTCACCAAATATGTAAACGAATTGTATGCAGATGTATTTTCCAGAACATACGGCATAGAATGCATAGGTCTTAGATACTTTAATGTATTCGGACGACGTCAGGATCCGGAGGGTGCCTATGCAGCAGTTATTCCCCTTTTTGTGAAAAAACTGATAAATCATGAATCCCCTGTAATAAATGGAGATGGAGAGTATTCAAGAGACTTTACATATATCAAAAATGTAGTTCAGATGAATATGCTGGCTCTCTCTACTAACAATAAAGAAGCTGTTAACACGGTTTTCAATACTGCCTACGGGGAAAGAACTACATTGAATCAGCTGGTCGCATATCTGAAGGAATATCTGGGAAAATATGATCCGGAGATACTGAATGTAAAGATCGAATATGGACCAAACAGACAGGGAGATATTCCACATTCCTTAGCTAATATTGATAAAGCGGAACAGCTGTTAAATTATAATCCTGAATACAATATGCAGAACGGACTGAAAGAAGCAATAAGTTGGTACTGGGAGAATTTGAAATAATATGAATAATATAAAAATAGCAATTATTGGTTTAGGGTATGTAGGACTGCCGCTGGCGCGGCTTTTCGCTACTAAATATCCTGTAGTAGGTTTTGATATAAACAAGCGGAGAATAGAAGAACTGCGGACCGGGCGGGATGTGACATTGGAAGTCGATGACTCTGACCTAAAAGCAGTATTAAAGCAAGTTTCTGGCGGCGATGCAGGCCTGTTCTGCTCGGATGAATTGGACGATATCCGTGATTGTAATTATTATATTGTAACAGTACCTACGCCTGTGGACAAAAATAACTGTCCTGATCTGAATCCTCTTTTTAAGGCCAGCCAAACAGTAGGTAAAGTAATAAAGAAAGGAGATATCATTATTTATGAATCGACCGTATACCCCGGTGCTACAGAAGAAGACTGCATCCCTGTGGTAGAAAGAGTATCGGGACTAAAATACAATGTCGATTTTTATGCAGGCTATTCACCCGAAAGAATCAATCCCGGAGATAAAGAGCATACAGTAGAAAAAATAAAAAAAGTGACTTCCGGCTCTACTCCGGAAACAGGCAGGCTTGTAGATCAATTATACTCTTCGGTAATAAAGGCAGGTACGCATCTTGCACCCACAATCCGCGTAGCAGAAGCAGCCAAAGTTATAGAGAATTCGCAGAGAGATATTAATATTGCATTCGTAAACGAGTTGAAAAAGATATTCGACCGTATGGATATCGACACGAATGCAGTTTTGGAAGCCGCAGGTACCAAATGGAATTTCCTGCATTTCAAACCCGGATTAGTCGGAGGACATTGTATAGGAGTCGATCCTTATTATCTGGCTCAAAAGGCTCAGCAATACGGCTATCATCCCGAGATTATCCTTGCGGGAAGACGCTTGAACGATAGTATGGGTGAATATGTTGCCTCTCAGGTCGTGAAAAAAATGATAAAGCGGGGCATACAGGTAAAAGGTGCCAATATTCTTGTATTAGGCATTACCTTTAAAGAAAACTGTCCCGACGTGCGCAATACTAAAGTTGTGGATGTTATCCGTGAACTCAAAGAATACGAGACGAATATCACTATTTATGATCCTTGGGCTAATCCGGAAGAAGTGAAACATGAGTATGGATTGGATATTCTAACAGAAATGCCTCAGGATAAATTTGATGCTGTGGTGTTAGCTGTAACTCATAAGGAGTTTGAAGAAATAAATACTTTGTTTTTGCAAAAAGAAAATACAATTACATACAAATTAAAGTAAGAATAAGTTTAATTATCATTTGATGCATAATAATAAACTTGTAAGAAATACTGGATTTTTGTACGTAAGAATGCTGATAATTATCTGCATTGCATTTTTTACATCCAGAATATTATTGCAAGAACTAGGTATTAATGATTTTGGTATATATAGTATTGTAGGGGGAGTTGTAGCTATGTTTTCCTCTTTACGTGGTGCTTTTGCCTCTTCAATTCAGCGATTTCTTAATTATGAAATGGGATTAGGACGAAAAGATGAATTAAAGAGAATATTTAGTATGAGTGTAACAATACATATTATTATTTGTATTGTATTTCTTATTTTAGCTGAAACTATTGGCTACTGGTTCTTAACTTCTAAATTAATTATAGATTCGGATAGAATGGATGCTGCCTATTGGGTATTTC
>DQAM01000110.1 GCA_003523545.1 Dysgonomonas sp. | reverse complement strand
ATTAGTCTGGAAGGCGATGCTATTAATGACGCTGGTGATCTCCGCGATTTTCTTCGAGCTGACGGAGATGCCGGTCATGGTATTGACCACGTTCTCCACTAATGCCCCGCCGCGGCTGGCGGTAAGAGACGCCACATCCGCCAGCTCGCTTGCCTGACGGGCATTGTCTGCATTCAGCTTCACCGTGGCGGTGAGTTGCTCCATGCTGGCGGCAGTCTCTTCCAGCGCCGCTGCCTGCTCTTCGGTACGCGACGAGAGATCGTTATTGCCTTCGGCAATTTCGGAGATCCCGGTGTGCATGGCATAGCTGCCCTGCCGCACCTCGGAGACCGTTTCCCGCAGCGAGCCTTGCATTGCTTTCAGGCTGGCGAAAATAGCCGATATTTCATTTTTGTCTTTCGCTCCATAAGCCTGGGCAGTAAAACCGCTTGTACCCATTCTTAAGAAAGAAAAACTCCAATATAGAAAATTGAAGATCAGCGTTGCGGTAGCAATTGCTCCAATGTAGACTTCGAGCTGTAGATGTCCCACTATCGCCATATCTACCATACTCAATAGAGGGACTGTAATATTAGATATAATATTAGGTATGGCAAGCCTTAATATTTCCCGGTTTATGTTGATGTCCATAATCAGGCGCAAAATTAATATATTTTAATCCACCAGCCGAATCGTTAATTATATAAAACCGTATAATATACAATATATTAACATTACGAATAATATCGGAAAATCTTAATATATTTGCAGTCGTTATTAGGATTTATACTTTAATATAAGAGCCTTTTATTTACAACATTATTATTTAATCTTCATCATATGAATATTATTAAGCATTTTTCTTGCCTTATCTTGATTTTGTGCACGTCTTATGTGTGCGCCCAGGATAAAGATGATGCTCTTGTACGCATAAATGAGGATTTAATCATCACTAAGGGTGAATTTGAATATGCTTACAAAAAGGATGGGGCAAACAAAAAAGAGCAGACAGAAAGCATCGACAAATTTTTGGAAAATTACATCAACTTTAAATTGACTGTAAAAGAAGCGAGGAAAAACGGGTTCGATAAACAGAAAGATTTTATATCTGAGTATTCTACATACTTAGAACAGGTTGAAAAGCCATACCTTATAGATAGTATAATACCTGATTTGTATTCGAAAGAAATCTATGAACGCTTGAAACAAAATATAGAAGTAAGCCATCTTTTTCTTAAATTACCTGCTACTCCTATATTGCCCAAAGATACTTTAAATGCCTATAACAAGATCCTAAATATAAGAAATTCAATTAATAACGGGAATAATTCCAGTTTTGAGGAATTAGTACTAAAGTATTCGGAGGACAGCATATCCAAAAATTCTATAACGCCGGGTTACCTAGGATGGAAGACTGCTTTCAGCACAAGATATCCTGTTGAAGAATGCATGTACAATCTTCCTCCGAACACGATATCTGCTCCAGTGAGAACTACAGAAGGATATCACCTTATAAAAATTCTAAACAAGAGACCTGATCCGGGACAGATGAATATTGCACATATTGTATTGCTATATCCGGATATGAGGCCTACTGAATCGGATAAAGACAGCATCAGGCAGATTGCATCAGAAATATATGACAAATTAGAAGCAGGCGAAGATTTCAATAAGCTTTCATTCGAATATTCGGATGATAAAGAAACATCAAGCCGCGGTGGTAATCTGGGTTGGTTCGGTGTAAACAGACCGATCCCCCCTATGTTCGAGGAGGTATGGAATAATCTTACACTTCCTGGTCAAATAAGTGAACCGATAGAGACTTATTATGGATACCATATATTCAAATTGATTGCCAAAACACCTCTGTTTCCTTGGGAAAGGCTAAAAGACGGGTTGATAGATGCTATAAACGAAAGTGATAGGAAGCAAGTCCTCACCAAAAAGCAAATCGACTTTTTATCTAAAGAATATCCCTATACGATTAACGAAAACGTTTACTCTAAACTCCAGGATACAGCGGATGAGTATCTATTATCTGACACCTTATATTTCGAAAAGATTCATTATCTTAGAGATGATGAGCTATTAAATGTTCAGAATAATAAATATACGGTAAAAGATTTCATATATTTTCTTGAAAAAAATCCGCATAGTGATTATTTGCTTTCTACCGATATATTGAAATACAAATTCAACGATTTTATACTGGATAGGCTGATCGAATCGAAACGACTAGACCTGCCTGATAAATATCCGGATTTGCGCTATCTCACCCAAGAGTTTTACGAAGGCATACTGTTCTTTAATTTTATGAACGAATATATATGGCAAAAATCAACCTCTGATAAAGAAGCGTTGCAGAAACTCTATACAACAAAATATGCTGACTACAAATGGGACGAACCCCGGTTTAAGGGATATGTGATACACACACGCGACAAGAAGTTAAAAGAGGAAATAGAGACCACTATTCAAAAAAATAAAAATGCAGAAAACCTAATATTTATATTGAATAGCCAGTTTAATAACGATTCCGTAAGAAATATAATATTCGAAAACGGCTTATGGGCAAAAGGTGAAAACGATTTTGTAGACCGAATCATCTTTAACCAATCAACCGAAACCCCA
>DQAM01000114.1 GCA_003523545.1 Dysgonomonas sp. | reverse complement strand
AGGCTTGCCGGTACATTGTCTGAAGGTGACTGTAAATCGATAGTAATAGATTCGGTAACCACAGTCTCAGACAGGCTTATTTTATTTATTGTCTGGTGATTATCTTCCGTAGTAAAAATCACCTTTCCTTTATCATCCCTGATTTTATACTCTCTCACGCAAAAAGGCATTATACTCTCCGGATGCCCCATCTGAACAGATTCCAAAGCATTATCATAATCATTATCAAAATACAATATTATATTTTTCAGTTGCTGAGGAGTTTCCCATTCCAATTTTATTTGTGAAGATTTACTATCCGGGGATGCAACCCATGCATTGGCTCTATTTGTAGGACGGATAAAACCATTCAGCAGATTTTCCGCCCCGAAATTTATAGCAGGGTTTATAGTCATTGCAAAATTGTATCCTTCCGGCCTTCTCTCCGGGCACCAAAACTCGAACGACTCGATACCGCTGTTTGCAGGAGCTTCCTGTTTCCCGTAATTATTCACATCGTGATTGAATTTATTGAAAACAGACACTATACCGGTACTGCGGTAGCGGCTTGTTCTTATTTTCACTTTCTCGTTTTTTAGGAAAGTGATAAAACCATACCTGTCAGTAGGTACTCCATGGGCAAATTGAATTAATACCTTTTGTTTACCCGCATTTATCTTAATGCTTTTCGAATCGGATAAACAATCGGGTGTATAATTAGCTTCTTTAGCTGAATAACGAAGTTCTACTTCAAGGGTTGTATCGTCTTCTGCGTCAACTTCTATCTCAAAAGAATATAATTGATTTGCAGTTAGCGGAAGCATTTGTGCCGCCGCGAAATTAAGAGTATACCAATCTCCATCAAAAGGTATTTTATACAGAGATAAAATGCTGCTTGCCGATATTTTAGATTTAACAGCCTTATTTGAAGACTGATCGATAGGTATTCCGGGTATACTCTGCCCGGCAAGGCTGACTGTCTGCTGCAGTTTCTTTAATTGAGTAGCATTCCGTAATATATCGGCCGGTAGAATCTTTTCAGATATACATTGTGCGGCAGCAAATCCGACCGCCTGGCCCCCCGAAGCCGAAGTAACCATAACCCGCGATGAACCATGAGCAACATGGGAAGTACTTATACAGCGGCCTGCGTAAAAAAGGTTTTTAATTTCGGTACTCACGTGGCAGCCATATGGAATACCGTATATTCCTTTAGAATGATACTGGATGCATCCGTTAATCTGGCTGTATACACCATCTGCCGGATGAAGATCGATAGCCCATCCTCCGAAAGAAATAGCATCCGCATGATGTTTTTGTTCTATTATATCTTGTTGCAGCAGTGTATAATAACCGAGAAATCTCCGGCTTTCCCGTTTTCCCGGTATTAGTCCCACCCATTCCAGTGTCAGCGTTTCAGCTTCAGGAAAATCGCCCGAATTCTTAATATAATCCCACACACCGTAAACAACACTCCATAATTCCCATTTAATTTCCTCCGTATCGTGTATGGTATCGAGGCGGCCGCCGTATTCGAGCCACCAGTATTTACAACCTGCTTCCCGACTCTGGATATTCCTGTAACGAGGTATCTTTTCAATGTCTTTCAGCGCATAAGAAGGAGCCACATATTTCACAGGCTTACCCATGTCTTTGGTATAAAAATAAATGGAGTGCCCCAGCAGTTCGCCATAGTCACCATGATCAGGGGCAAACAGCTCTTCATATTCTTCTTTGGTTTCGGCACCCATCCTGTAGCTGCAACCTGCCTGATATGCCACTATTCCATCACCGGAAGCATCACAAAAAACAGATGCATATATGTCATAAAAAGTGGAATTCTGGCTGCAGAAGGCATGGACGCTCTCAATCTCATCTTCCGCTGATTTCTCTGTTCTGTAAACAGCTGTATTCAATATAAGCCGGATATTCGGTTCACTTCTTACTTTATCCAAAAGAACAGTATCGAATATTACAGGATTTCCTTCTTTATTGCGATATAAATTCTCGATAAGTATTTCATCTATTATACCTCCTTCCCTGGCCCACCTGTTATTATTTCCCATATGTGATGTCGCGCCCAAGGCCCATAACCGCACTTCGCTGGAAGCATTACCTCCCAGTACCGGGCGGTCTTGTATCAGCGTGACCTTTATACCTGCCCTGGCAGCAGCAATAGCAGCGCAAACCCCGGATAGACCGCCCCCCACAACAGCAAAGCCGGTATCAATCCTTTCGGTTTTCAAGGCACGCCTATCCTTAGCAAATAATTCTTGTATCATATGTCAAATTAATATTAGCGTTTTTGTTTAGCATTATCTCACTCCCCGGCGGATTATAAATAAGCCCAGTAGAGCAAATATTGTCCCGGTAGAGACTATCAGCACTTTTCCTGTATCGGCCAGTCCTCCTAATAAGGCTACGGCAATACCTGTCAGAAGTATTCCTGTTCCTATAACTTTCAGACTGAATTTATTGTCTTTGATAGTACCTTGTATTTCTTCGGTTGACAGATTCTCATTCCGCTGATGGTTCTTTTTCTCCCAAACAAGATAAGAATCATATCTGTCCGATACTTTATTTGTTATTATATAATAGATTTCGAAGGCAAGTAAGCAAGCTGCCGGGAATGTTACTCCAAGAATCATCTCTTCGGCTCTATGGAGAGAAAAACCAAAAAGAGGAGTAATAAACTTGAATATCCCGTTTACGGCAAGACTTAATAATGTAGTCGTGATTGTTGAGGTTCCCGTCTGCCTTTTAGAGAATAGCGTCCATATAGTCGGCAGATACAAAGGTACACCTGTCAATGCAGCTAAGCTTATCACAACATTCACTACCCCGCCCATCAAAGGAATAAAGAGTGTGATCAGAATGGTAAGTATGCCGAATCCAATAGTGGATAAAGTAGCTGTACGCATCAGGGTTTTGTCTGAACTATCCGTACGAAAGCGTTTGAAAATATCATTTGTGAAAACTCCGGCTGCTATATTCAATTTTGAATTTAGTGCACTTGTCGTGGCAAAGATCATCCCTCCAATCATCAAGCCCATCAGGCCGGTCGGCAATACTTCCTTACATATCATCAGGTAGGCACCCTCTGCCTCTATGTTATTCAATGCCGGACCGTATAATCTATATATCATTGGGGGCAGCATCCAGAGAAT
>DQAM01000271.1:600-3664 GCA_003523545.1 Dysgonomonas sp. | reverse complement strand
TCTTTTATCATGACTCATAAAATCAGAATTGATATATTAATCTTACTTTTGCACTTTGCGGAGTAAAAATACTAAAATATTTCAGAATGAACAGATTTTTTTTACTTATTACATTATTATTTTTCGCTTCCGGTTCATTTTCACAGACCTATGAGGAACTTGTTTCCAAGTCTCTCGACTATATAGATTCGAAAGAATATGTAGCTGCGGAAGAAACATTAAAGCAAGCTATGAGAAAAGAGCCTGCCAATCCGGGAAATATCCTGCTTCTTTCCAATCTGGGAACTGTGCAGCGAGAACTCGGGAAAACGGAAGAAGCTCTTATATCTTATTCTTCGGCATTGAGCAAGTATCCGGAAAATGTAGTGTTTCTTCACAACCGTGCTTCTTTGCTCTGTGAAATCGACAGCCTGGATGCTGCTATGAGGGATTATAATGTGATATTATCTCTGGATGAAAATAATGTAGAAGCTTTGTACAGGAGGGGGCTTATTTATATGAGTGAGAAAAACAGCCTGTTGGCTGAAGCCGATTTCGAAAAAGTACTGGAAATAAGACCGAATTACCTGCCGGCTCATAACAGCCTTATATATACAATCAAGGCGCGTCAGGATTGGGAGGAAGCCGAGAATAAATATACCGACCTTATATATAAATATAAGGATGTTCCCGAGTTCTATATAGGAAGAGCGGAATGTTACCTCAATCTGAAAAAGCTGGCCCGGGCGAAAGAAGACCTAAATAAAGCTTTAGAACTAAAGAAGGACGACCCTATGTTATATATCATCAGGGGACAATTGAACTTACAGCAATTTGATAAATTCATGGCAAAAGAGGATTTTCAGAAAGCTAAAGATTTGGGTGCAGACCCGCAAATTATCGATGAATACATGAATTTGTGTAAATAATATATACGATTGTTCCTGCGGTATAAATCAGTATCTCAATAAATTCGTATTTTTGCGATAAAAATATAAAGAAGTGATTTCAGTAGAGAACTTAACAGTCGAATTTGGCGGACGTCCGCTTTTTGACAATATATCTTTTATTATAAACCGGAAAGACCGTATTGCATTAGTCGGTAAGAATGGGGCGGGAAAGACTACCATGCTTAAAATTCTTGCAGGCTTACAGCAGCCTGCTTCCGGAAATATCTCCTATCCCAAAGATTTGACAATAGGCTATTTGCCGCAGCAGATGCAGCTCAATGACGGTAATACGGTTGTTGAGGAAGCATCGTTAGCATTCGATCATATAAAGCAGCTCGAAACCGATCTGGAAAAAGTCAATGAGCAACTGGCAACCCGTACAGATTACGAATCAGAAGAATACAGCAGGCTGATCGAGCGCTCTTCTTACCTGAACGAGCAGTTCTTAATGTCGGGTGCGCGTAATTTCGTTGGAGAGGTTGAAAAGACTCTTATCGGTTTAGGCTTTAAACGCGAAGATTTTGATCGTCCTACTTCTGAATTCAGCGGTGGGTGGCGTATGCGTATCGAACTGGCAAAATTATTGCTCCGTCGTCCCGATGTGCTTTTATTGGATGAGCCTACCAACCACCTTGATATTGAATCTATTCAATGGCTGGAAAACTTTTTGGCTACTAAAGCAAATACTGTGGTATTGGTTTCTCATGACAGGGCGTTCCTCGATGCCGTAACGATGCGTACTGTTGAAATCCTGTTAGGCCAGATACATGATTATAAAGTAAGCTATTCGAAGTATGTAGAATTGCGCAAAGAACGGCGCGAACAGCAGTTGAGAGCCTATGAGAACCAGCAGAAGCAGATACAGGATACGGAGGATTTTATCGAACGTTTTCGCTATAAGGCTACCAAAGCCGTTCAGGTGCAGTCGAGGATAAAACAGCTCGAAAAGATAGAACGCATAGAGGTAGACGAAGAAGATAATTCATCTTTGCGATTGAAATTTCCTCCCGCACCCCGTTCGGGCTCATATCCTGTGATTGCAGAAAATCTGGAAAAAAGTTATGGAGACTATTTGGTTTTCAAGGATGTAAATTTTGTAATCAACCGCGGTGATAAAGTGGCTTTCGTTGGCAAGAACGGAGAGGGTAAATCGACTCTGGTTAAATGTATAATGGGAGAAATCGATTTCAGGGGGAAGCTGGAATTAGGGCATAATGTTCAGATTGGGTATTTTGCCCAGAATCAGGCTTCTTTGCTGGATGAGACGAAAACGGTATTTGAAACGATCGACTATATTGCTGCCGGAGATATCCGTACAAAAATACGTAATATACTAGGGGCATTTATGTTTGGGGGGGAGGCTTCGGATAAAAAGGTTAAAGTATTGTCAGGTGGTGAGAGAAGCCGGTTGGCAATGATACGCTTACTGCTTCAGCCCGTAAATTTACTCATTCTTGATGAGCCAACCAACCATTTGGATATGCGTTCGAAAGATGTGTTGAAAGAAGCGATCAAAGAATTTACCGGAACTGTTATAGTCGTTTCGCATGACCGTGAATTTCTGGATGGATTGGTCGATAAGGTATATGAATTCGGAAATCAGAAAGTAATAGAACATCTGGGCGGTATTTACGAGTTTTTGCAAAAAAAGAAAATGGAGAGTTTGCAGGAACTTGAAAAAGCAAATGTAAAGAAAGAAGAGACTACTTCCCAATTTCAAGCTGTTTCGAAAGAAAAAAATAACGGTAACAAGCTTTCTTATGAAGAACGTAAGGAGTTTGGAAAGCTTATCAAACGTCTCGAAAAGCAGATTAATGAAGTGGAAAAGAAAATAGAAAAACTTGAAACCGAAAAAACTTCAATGGAGGAGGTGCTGGCAACACCCGAAGGTTCGGAAAATATATCACTTTTCGAGAACCACGGTAAGCTTTCTAAAGATGTTGACAATGAAATGAGTACATGGGAATTACTTACAATGGAGTTGGAAGAACTGAGAAATAGATTCGAAAATATGACAAATTAAAATTATCTTTTTTTCTTCCAGTCCTTGCATATATAAACAAAAAGCAGTAATATTGCATCCGATTTCGGGATAACCTCCGAAAATCAGGTCCTATAGCTCAGTTGGTTAGAGC
>DQAM01000271.1:0-342 GCA_003523545.1 Dysgonomonas sp. | reverse complement strand
TTCAAGCCCAGGTGGGACCACTTATAAATCAGGCAGTTACAAATCTCTATTTGTGACTGCTTTTTTTTTGCAATGCTTTTTTGCAATGTAAACCAATCTTTAAAATAAAATTAGAGTTCATGAGCAAAATAAGTAAAAAGCTATTTGAAACTCAATTTTTAATTCCCTTTTAACTTTTTAAAGTTAAAAGGGAATTAAACCGATAGGCTTGAATTAGAGTTTCAAATAGCTTTTTTACCTTTGCGGTTGAACTCTATATTTATTAAGACAATTATTTTTATAAATCCGAGTCGTCCATCCTATCGTTTAATTCGTTTTTGAGTTTATCCAAAAAAGGTGTTT